>JAUXPG010000128.1 GCA_030683915.1 Gemmobacter sp. | reverse complement strand
TACTACCGCATCCTCAATTGCTTCCAGATCATCGCATCGGTGACCGCCACGGCCACCCGTGTTGCACGGCTTGGCAAGTCGCATCAGGATGTGCTGCTGACCCGTGTGAAGGGGATGGAGCCGGTCACGGCGGCGGAACTTCTGCGGTTGCTCAAGGGAAAAATCTGATGGACCAGACAGATACCGCCATTCGGGCCATCATCAAGTCGCTAAGCGATACCGTGGTCCCTGCCTTGCCCGAAGCCGATCCGCTGGCTCGCGAACAACTTCGGCTGGCGCTGGACTATCTGGCATTCCTGCGCCTGCGCCTCCCCGACCTGCACCAGCGCGAAAGGGCAGAGTTGCGCCACCAGATCGCGCTTGCAAAGGGTATCGCTGCGGCGGGCGCCCTGGGCAATCGTGCCGAGGCGATGACAGACCTTTGCCGACGCGCCGAGGCGCTGTCGGCTGATCCGGGTGCGGGCACGGGCGCCATCCGCGACATGGCGATGGACCTCGCCTTTGCTGTTGCTGGCGTGGTCCAAACCCTTGCCGAACAAGCCACGGTAACCGCCAGCCGGATTCGGCAGACGGTGCTGGACGAAACCGCGCGCAAGGTCGAACTCGAACGGTTCTGGTATGCGCCGATCGGCTTCGAGCCTTCGCCACTGGACCAGAGCCGATTGCGCGACCTGCTGCAATAGGGCGCGGTCAGGCCATTTCCCTGATCAGCATCCAGGCATCGGTGAAGTACCGTTCGACCAGAACCGGGTCGTCAAAGGCGGGGTCCAGCAGCATCGTACGGATGCGCGGGTTCGAGATGACCAGCGAAACCGCGGTCGCCGCCACGGTCGAAGCCTTGTAGTTCCGGAACATCCCCGCTCGCTGGAGGACCAGAACCTTCTGTGCCAGCGTGCTGGTGATCAGATGGTAAAAGCCGCGGATGCGTTCAGCCAGATGGGGCAGGCGGACCGCCTCGCCCAGATAGGCGCGCAGCAAGGCCGCCTGCTTGCGGTCGGCGCCGCGTTCCCACAACTTGCGGACCAGGGCTTCCAGATCCTCCCAGCAATGATCCTCTCGGATCACCACCGACATCAGCTGCGGACCGTAGATATCCATGTCACGCAGGGCCACGGCGATCAGAAGGTCGTCCTTTGTCGGAAACCGCGCCACGATGCTGCGCCGGGTTACGCCGCAGTCCTCGGCAAGCTGCTGGATCGTGGTTTCCTGAAAACCCCGACGTACGAACGACGATTCTGCCGCTGCCAGAATCAGCTCGGTCAGTTCGGCGGTGCGCGCCTGTGTCGGGCGCCCTGCCCGCCTTTGGGCGATCGTATTGCCGGTCATTGCGCCTCCTGCACTCATGTCGGGATAAGGGTCCCGCAAACAATATGAAAGACATAAGGCATACTGTACGCTACATCTAACATTTTCGTTGACAGTCTTCATGAATGATCTTTCAATGTATCATTAAGCCAAACCGGAGGAGATGGCCATGACCAGGATTGCCCAAACCTTTGCCGCTGCCGCGATCGGCAGCATCCTTGCCGGTTCGACCGCGCTGGCACAGGATGTGACGCTGCGGTTTCATTCCTTCATCCACGCCACATCGTATCAGCAGGTGAAGTTCTTCGAGCCTTGGTGCGACCGCATCAAGACGCAGTCGGCCGGGCGCATGGTCTGCCAGATCTATCCGTCGATGCAGCTGGGTGGGGCTCCGGGTGATCTGTTCAATCAGGCGCGCGACGGCATCGTCGACATCGCCTATGGCAACCCGGGCTACAGCCCCGGCAGCTATCTGTCGGCCGAGGTGTTCGAACTGCCGTTCATGCTGCGCAATCTGCATGATGCAGCCCGGGGAATGTGGGACTACTTCGAGGCGAACCCGTCGCCGGAATTCGCAGGCACCCGGATCATCGCCATCGCGCCAGCGGATTTCCCGGTTATCCAGACCGCGTCGAAAACCGTGCGCACGATGGAGGACCTCAAGGGGGTCAAGCTGCGTTCGGCCGGGCGCTATGGCGCCAAGGTGTTGGAGGCGCTGGGTGCCCTGCCGCTGCAGATGCCCGCAGGCGAGATCACCGACTCGCTCAACCGTGGCGTAATCGACGGCGCCTTCCTGCCTTGGAGCGCGGTCAGCCTGCTGAAGCTCAACGACACGATGAAGCACTT
Source organism: Gemmobacter sp. (assembly GCA_030683915.1). Classification (GTDB taxonomy): domain Bacteria; phylum Pseudomonadota; class Alphaproteobacteria; order Rhodobacterales; family Rhodobacteraceae; genus Wagnerdoeblera. The sequence goes on along the minus strand of JAUXPG010000128.1, from coordinate 12,521 downwards.
CACCCAATTCGCGGACGACCAAGACAAGATGTATACCTCGGTTCAGATGGTGGTGCTGAGCCAGGCCACCTATGACCGGCTGCCCGATGAACTGAAGAAGGTGCTGGACGACAACAGCGGGGCCGAGGTTTCGGCAGAATTCGCCGATGCCTTTGCCAGCACCGCCAAGGTCGAGATCGAGGCCGCGAAGTCTGGCGGCAAGGATGTCTATCAACTGCCGCCGGCGGAATACGACCGTTGGCGCGCGGCAGCGGCGCCGATCACCGAAAGCTGGGTGGCCGATGCCAAAGCCAAGGGCTTGGACGGTGACGCCCTTCTGGCTGCCGCCCGCGCGGCGCTTGCCGCCCGCAACCCGTAACTCCCCGCAAGGGCCGCACCGTCCATCCGGCGCGGCGCGAGCCTTTTTCGGTACTGAAAGGATCGCCATGGCCAATGTCGCCGCCCCCTGGGCCAGCGCGCCCCGCTATGCCGATCCGCTGGGCCGGATGCTTGTATCGCTGGCGCGGGCGCTTGCGGTGCTGGGTGTTGCCATCATCGCGGGGCTCGCCGTCATGCTGGTTGTGACCATCGTGGCGCGCAAGCTGCTGGGCTGGCAGGTGACCGGCGACCACGAGATCGTACGCATGTTCGCCGCCGTCAGCATGTCGCTGGTGTTTCCATGGTGCCACATGACGGCCGGAAACATCACCGTCGACTTGCTGACCAGCGCTTTGCCCCGCGGCACGACCCAGGCGCTGGACCGCATCGGTTCGGTCCTGCTGGGCGGGATGGCGGCCCTTCTGGCGTGGCGGACCGGGGTGCTGGCCGTCGGCAGCCATGCCAGCGGCGCGTTCTCGCCGTTGCTGACATGGCCGGTCTGGCTGTTTCAAGCGCTAATGGTGCCGGGGCTGACCCTGACCGCACTATGCGGATTCTATGTCGCGTTGGCACCCGGCAGCATGACGGCACGCGAGAGCCAACGCGCTGAAGCGGCAGGTGAATGATGACCGGTATTGCGCTTGGCCTTGTGATCTTGGCCGCCGTCCTGGTGCTGATCTTCCTGCGCGTTCCGATTGCAGTTGCGATGTTTGTCTGCGGAGCGGCGGGCTTCGTGCATGTGGTTGGGGTCGAACCTTGGCTGAACTGGCTCAAAGGCGCCGCCTATGCCCGGCTTGCAAGCTTCGATTTGATCGTGGTGCCACTTTTCCTGCTGATGGGCCAGTTCGCAACGCAAGGCGGGTTGTCGAAACTGCTCTTTCGCGGTGTGAATGCGTGGATCGGCCATCTGCGGGGCGGTCTGGCGCTGGCCACGCTGGGGGCCTGCGGTGGCTTCGGTGCCATCTGCGGCAGTTCCATCGCCACGGCCGCAACCATGGGCAATGTCGCCTACCCCGAGATGCGGCGCTATGGTTATTCCGGGGCACTGGCGACCGGTTCGATCGCTGCGGGTGGAACACTTGGCATCCTGATCCCGCCGTCGGTGCCGCTGGTGATCTATGCCCTGCTGACGGGGGAATCGATCGGCAAGCTCTTTGTCGCAGCCATTGTCCCGGCTGGTCTGGCCGTCGCGGGCTACATGCTTGCCGTGCGCTGGCAGGTCATGCGCGACCCTGCCGCCGGGCCTGCCGGCGTGCGGCCCACCTGGACCGCGCGGGGCCGGGCGACACTGGCGGTTCTGCCGGTTCTTGGCATCTTTGCGGTTGTGGTGGTCAGTATCTATGGCGGATGGGCAAGCCCGACCGAAGCATCCGCCGTCGGTGCGCTGGCGACGGCCGTGCTTGCCATCGCAAACGGCATGCGGATGCGCGGATTTCTGGCCAGCATGACGGGCACGGCGCAGGCCAGCGCCATGATCTTTCTCATCCTGATCGGGGCCGACATGCTGAATTCGGCACTGGCCTTCACCAATCTGACCGTCGGCATCACCAACTGGATCGTCAACAGCGGCATGGCCCCGCTGATGGTCGTTGCGATCATCCTGCTGATCTACATCCTGCTCGGCTGCGTGATGGAATCGATGTCAATGATCATGCTGACCATCCCGCTGTTCTACCCGATGGTGATGCAGCTGGATCTGTGGGGCCTGTCACCCGAAGACAAGTCGATCTGGTTCGGGATCCTGGCGATGACCGTGGTGGAGATCGGGCTGATCACACCGCCGGTCGGGCTAAACGTCTATGTCGTCAACCGGATCGCGCGCGATGTGCCGCTGGCGACGACCTTTCGTGGCGTGATGCCGTTCCTGACCACCGACCTGCTGCGCGTTCTGCTGCTGTTCTTCGTGCCCTCCGTGGCGCTTGTTCTGGTGCATGCCCTGTAAGGGGTGCGCCCTGACCGGCGGCGTGGCCGCCCCTTTCCGAAAGGTCACCCGATGATCTCTGCCGCCGACTGCGACTATCACCCGCGCGACCCCGCCGAATGGCGCTGGACCGAAACCACGCCGCTGATTTTTTCGGTGCCCGAGGCGCGCATTCTCGGCAATCTTTATGTCGCGGCCCGGCCTGGGCTGGGGGTAGCGCTGTCGTCCATAGCCATTGCGCAGGGCATCTGTCGGCAAGCCTACGAGATCGACTTTTCCGATGCTCAGATGCACCTTCCGGCTCCCGACAACTTCCTGCACTACGAGCTGGAGAACGGGTTGCGGGTGGATGTCGAGGACCCGCCGCGGGTCTACCGTTTCCGCTATTCCTACAAGGGCGGGGACGAATGCCGCCTGGACCTGACGTTCCGTGGCATTCACCAGCCGTTCGATTGCGAGGACCCGCGTGAAAACCCGCTGCTCGAAAAGCCCGAAGGCCAAGCCTATGACTTCCGGCTGGGCGACCAGTGGGGCAACCGGATCGGCGACCAGACCTACCCCTCGGGGCACTTCAACACCATCGGCCACATCACCGGCGAGCTGACGCTGCGCGGGAAAACCTATGCCGTGAACAGCTACGACTGCATGGACCACAGCTGGAGCCGCCGGACCGAGGTCAGCCGCCGTGCGGTAGGGTATCTGAGCGCTTGTTTCGGCGATGACTACGGCATCCACATGGCCTTGCCGATGAACCTCGTGGACGGTGAGGCGGTCTATGAAGGGTTGCGCTTCGGCTTTGTCACCGAAAACGGCGAAACCTTCGGGCTCGTCAGCGCCAAGGTTGACTCCGCCACGACCGACATGCTGCCGATGGCGGCCTGGGTGGAATGCACCGACACGCGCGGCAAGGTCCACCGTTTTGCCGGGGCGGCGGTCGCGGGGCACCCTTACGATAACTTCAATCCTTCGCACATCGCGTTCCAGTCGCTGATGCGCTGGCAGACCGATAGTGGCCGGGTGGGATACAGCGAACTGGCGAACATCTTCGGCCGCGAATACCTGGCTGCAAGACTGTCGCGCCACGCCCGCAGATGATGGCAGCCGGAACCGGCATGATGCTGAACTGGCTGGACCTGGCCCCCGGTTCAGTCCCCGCGTTCGCCCGCTGGCACAATGCTGAACACCTGCCCGAACGCGTGGCCTTGCCCGGTTTCCGCCGTGGCGCCCGGTATCATGCCACCTCCGCCGCGCCGCCACGGGGCCAGTCGGTTCTGATTGTCTACGAGGCCGACAGGCCCGAGGCCTTTGCCTCGGCTGCCTATCTGGCACGACTGAATGATCCGACGCCACAAACCCGGACCATGGTGCCGAAGCTGCGCAACGTTTCGCGTATGGTCTGCCGCATCGTTGACTGCGCTGGTCAGGGTCTGGGCGGCTGGTTGCTGGTCACCCGGTTGCGACAGGCAGAAAACGTTACCATGTCAGCGCTGCGTGCCGGACCCGGGGTGCTCTCTGCATCGCTCGGGCTTTCGATGCCGGACCTGGCCGCCGCCAAGGACACCACCCGTGAAGGCCACATGACCCGTGCGCAGGACAATCCGGCTTCGGGCTGTCTTGTGGTTCATCTGACGGCTGCAAGGGCTGCCGGGCAGCTTGCCACCGCAATACCTGGCCTGTCCGCGACGGAGGCAACCCTTTACCGGCTTGAAGCGGCGCTGGATCGGCATGACTGGCAGCCGTCAACACCCGAAGGCACGTGCCTATGACAACCATGCTGAAAACATCCGCCCTGAACTTCCGCGACGTGGCCGGTTTTCCGGCCGCAGGCGGTTCGCGGGTGCGTCCCGGAATCCTGTATCGGTGTGCAGCGGTCGACAGCCCAGACCATGCGGCGAGCATAGGGCACCTCGGGGTTTCGCTGGTCTGCGACCTGCGCAGCAACGCCGAACAACACCGGCACCCATCCGCCTTGCGGGCCATCGGCCTGCCCCATGCCGATACCGGGCATGACATCGACCTGGCCGCCCCGGTCCGGCTCTTGCGCGATGCCGGAACGACCCAGACCGAAAGCCGGCTGGCGATGATTGCGCTTTATGCCCGGTTGCCGAAGGTGTTCAGCCCGGTGTTGCGCCGTATGATGGCCGCATTGGTCGCCACCGACGGCCCGGTGATTATCCATTGCGCCGCCGGCAAGGACCGGACGGGAATTGCCGTCGCGCTGCTATTGACGGCGCTTGGCGTGGCGCAGGATGACATTCTGAAGGATTTCCTTGCCAGCAATTCGGCAAGCGAGGCGCTTCGGCACAGTCTTGTCGGTCGTTACCCTGGCTTCCGGTCTGTCGACGATCCTGCACTTGGCCCGCTCGTGCAGGTCGAGTCGGCCTATCTGGATTCGTTCTTCGGCGCGATCGGACCAACGGCGGAACATTTGTCGGACTACCTTGCGGGCCCGCTCGGCCTGGACCGCACCGCGCGCGATCGCCTGGCAAAGCGCATGCTGGCCTGAGCATACTTCCGCTTGGTAAGGCAAGCATATGAATTCGCGAGAATTCCACAGGGAGCGCCAATAACGCCAATGCATCTGGCGCTCTTTCTCGGATGCTGAAGGTAAGTAACATTCACCTCGCCTCCGGCCACCTCCGAAATTTCTTGTCGCATTGATTATCATAATATAGCGTATGAAATGCGCAGCGTACAAAAGATGCGGCGCCGACCGCGAAGCGCCCTCTTCGGTGGCGCAACGCTAAAGGGAGGGAAATCATGACACGCACGACCCAGACAAAGACCCTGCTGGCGGGCACCGCCAGCACGCTTGCGGCGCTGCTGATAGGTGCCACCGCCGCCTACGCTGAACCGCTGCCACTGAAGATCTGCCACATCGACGACCGCTCCGGGTCAGCCGCCGACACCGGCATCGAAGGACTGAACGGCCTTAAGATGGTGCTGGACCCGCTGAACAAGGCGGGCGGGATCAACGGGCGGCAGATAGAGCTGGTGACCTATGACACCAAGACCGACCCGCAGCTTGCCGCCACATTCTCGACCCGCTGCGCCGAGGATGACAAGGCCCTGCTGATGATCGGCGCCAGCCCCGGCGCGGTGGCCGCCTCGATGGTGACGGTGGCGAACCAACTGAAGATGCCGCTTTATGTCCTGGCCTCGGCCACGCCGAACCTGACTGACAACCCCGCCTACCAGTTCCGCTTCGGCCCCAAGGTCACGCAGGATTCGCTGGCTGTTGCCGACGCTCTGGCCGAGGCCGGCATCAAGAAAGTGGCCATCATCAACAACTCGGTCCCGTTCGGGATCACCGGGGCTGAATCGGCGGTCAACGCGCTGAAGCCCAAGGGAATCGAGGTGTTGACCCAGCAGACCTACGATGTCGCGGCAACCGACGTTGCGCCGCAGATCATCAACGTCATGCAGGCTGACCCCGAAGTCATCCTCGTCTATCCTTATCCCGCCGATGGCGCCCGCGTGGTACGAACCATCCGCCAGATGGGCCTGACTCAGCCGGTCATCATGCCGCGCGTCGGCGCGATGAAGGCATTCCGCGACCTCGCTGCTGAAACCGGAAACGGGGTGCTGATCCCCTCGTCAGTGGACATGAGCCGCCCCGAGGTGAAAAAGTTGTTCGACGATTATGCCGCGCTCCACGGGCCGCTGGCGGTTTCGCCGTCGCCGGCACAGGGCCACGATGCCGGCACCCTGGCCGTGCAGGTGCTTTCCGACCCCGAGGTGCAAAAGGCGATCGACGGCGGTGACCTTCAAGTGGCACGCGATGCCATCGTGGCTGCGACAAAGCGTCTGGGAAGGTTCCAAGGCCTGCAGGGCCGGGCGGATTCGCCCTATGACCTGACCGACGATCACCACGGCCCCGCTGACGCCGGGTTCTTCGTGTTCATCGAAGTGGCCGGGAACGGATCGGAACTGGTTCCTGCCGACCTGTCGAAGCTTACCGCGAAGTGAAGCGGCCAGTCGGCAATGCGCGCCCGCGCGCCATGCCGACCCACCTTGGCCCCTGACAGGACCTTGCGCCATGATGATGAAACTAAGCTATCTGCTGCTGGCCGGGCTGACCAACGGCAGCGTCTATGGCCTGATCGGCTTGTCCCTGTCGATCATTTACGGGTCCAGCCGGGTCATTAACTTTGCCCAGGGCGAATTCGTGATGCTGGGCGCCATGACGGCCGTGATGTTCCTGGCTACGCTGGCGCTGCCTTGGCCGGTCGCGCTGGTGCTCGTGGCCGTGGTGGCCATCGTGGCTGCCCTCGGGTTGGACCACGGGGTCTATCGCCCGCTGGTACGGCGCAAGGCTGAACCGCTGACCATCATGATCGGCACGCTGGCTGCGGCCATCATCATTTATGGCATCGCCCTGCTGGTGTGGGGCCCGGAACAGAAGTTCGTGCCCCCCATCCTGTCGCTGGCCCCGATCCGGTTCGGGTTCCTGATGACCAACGCACAGCAACTGGCCATCATCGCGATGTTCTTCGGATTCCTGGTGGCCACGTGGTTCCTGCTTTATCGTACGCGGTTCGGTCTTTCGATCCGGGCAACCGGGGTCAACCCGAGGGTGGCTTTGCTGATGGGCATACGGTCGGAACGCATCGTGCAGTTCAGCTTCATGTATTCAGCCTTCGTATCGGGCATGGCCGGGCTGATGATCGGGCCGCTTCTGGGCGGCCAGATCGGCATGGGCCTGCTGCTGACGGTCAAGGGGTTCATGGCGGCAATACTCGGCGGCCTTGGCAGCCCCTTTGCTGCGGCTGCCGGGGGTCTGGCCATCGGTTTGATGGAGGCGTTCATGGCGGGATACGGCACCTCGCTTTATGCCGAACCGGCGATCTTCGTGCTGATCCTGCTGGTACTGATCGTCCGCCCCTATGGCCTACTGGGTGACTACGAAGCGGAAAGGCGCTGAGATGACCGCAAACAGCCCGCCCCGGCCCACACTGGCCCCCGTGATCTTCATTCTCGTTCTGGGTGCACTGCTGCCGTTTCTGCTGCAAAGCGGCTTTCACATGCGGCTTGCCATGCTGATCTGGATCTATGCGATCCTGAGCATGGGGTTCAACCTGCTCTACGGCTACACGGGGCAGATCTCGCTGGGACAGCCCGCGTTCTATGCCATCGGCGCCTATGGCTTCGCGATGCTGCAGGTCAAGTTGGGTTGGGGGCCAGTGCCGTCTTTCATTGGGACACTGGTCGTATGCGCTGTTGTTGCGGTGCTGATCGGCCTGCCGCTGTTGCGGCTGAGGACGCATTACCTGGCCATGGCTACGCTGGCCTTCATGCTGATCCAGCATGGTATCGCCAACCGCTGGATCGGGTTCACCGGCGGCCAAAGCGGCATTGCCATCGTGCCGCTGCAATGGGGCGGCGAGACGATCGGGCGCACCGGGCTCTACTTCGTGGTGCTGGGCATGGCGGCAGCGGTGCTGCTTTTGCACGATTTTCTGGTGCGCAGCCATGTTGGCCGGGCCATGCAGGCGATCCGCGACGATGAAACCGCCGCGGCTGCGCTGGGTGTGCATGTGGTGAAATACAAGCTACGCATCCTTGTGCTGTCGGCGGTGATTGCCGGGGTGGCCGGGGTCTGTTTCACGCTGACCTCGTTGCGGGTCGATCCCTCGCTGAGCGAATTTCATGTGCTGGTCAGCATGTTGACCATCGTTGTGGTCGGCGGCCTCGGCACCCGGTTCGGGCCGATCCTGGGATCGGTGGTGGTGGTACTTCTGCCGCAGGTGCTGACCGGGTTCGGCGAGCTGGAAACCATCGTCTATGGTGCCTTCATCCTGGTGTTCCTGCTGTTCCTGCCCCACGGCCTGAGCAGCCTGATCGAGCGGCGCGACTTTCTGGCCGCGTTCAAAGCTCGCAAGCCTGCGGGCACCGGCAAGGAGGCGGCGGAATGACCGAAACCATCCTGAAGGTCGAAGGGGCCACGCGGCGCTTTGGCGGGCTGGTGGCCGTGAATGCGGTGTCGTTCGAGATCGGCAAGGGCATGGCCTGCGGGCTGATCGGGCCGAACGGCGCGGGCAAGTCCACCATGTTCGACCTGATCACCGGGGTTCGTCCGGTGTCCGCCGGTGACATCTGGTTCAAGGGCCAGCGCATGACCAATGCGCCCGCCCATGCCCGCAGCCCGATGGGCATGGCCCGCACCTTCCAGATCGTGCGGCTGTTCCGCGGCCTCTCGGTGCTGGAAAACGTGATGCTGGGCCTGCATCCGAGGTTCGCCGATGGCATCATCCGCGCGCTTCTGGGGGGCAAGGCCCGCGCAGCGCAGGAAACCGCGACCCGCGCCCGCGCCATGGAAATGCTGGATTTCGTTGGCCTGGCCGACCGCGCCGACGCGAGGATCGAGGAAATGACCTTGGGCCAGTTGCGCCTGGTGGACATTGCGCGGGCCTTGGCGCTGGGGCCGGACCTTTTGATGCTGGACGAACCCGCCGCCGGTTTGAACGATGCCGAAACCGACAACCTGGGCGTCATGCTGGAACGGCTGCGCAAGCAAGGCCTGTCGATGCTGCTGGTCGAACATGACGTCGACTTCATCATGAATGCCTGCGACCGAATCGTGGTGATGGATCGCGGCACGAAGATCGCCGATGACGTGCCAGCCCGCGTGCGCACCGACCCAAAGGTGATTTCCGCCTATATCGGACAGAGGGCTGCCCATGCTGCGCATTGAAAGCATCACCGCCGGTTACAACAAGTCGACCGCGCTGGACCGGGTGTCGATGACCATCAACCAGGGCACGCTCGTATCGGTCGTGGGGGCGAACGGGGCAGGCAAGTCAACACTGGTGAACACCATTTCCCGTATGGTCCCCAGCTATTCCGGCCGTATCCTGTTCGAGGACCGCGACATCACTGGGCTGAAGCCCGCGGATGTGGTCGACCTTGGAATCGTGCAGGTTCCCGAAGGCCGACAACTGTTCGCACCGCTGACCGTGACAGAGAACCTGCGGCTGGGTTTTCACCGGCTGGCCCGCCGTCCGGATACCGCAGCCAAGTATGCCGAACGGCTGGATTATGTGATGGGCCTGTTCCCGCGGCTGGCGGAACGGGCAGGCCAGCGGGCCGGAACCATGTCGGGCGGTGAACAGCAGATGCTGGCGGTTGGCCGTGCGCTGATGGCCGAACCTCGGCTGCTGATGCTGGACGAGCCGTCGCTGGGTCTTGCGCCAATGGTGGTGGACCAGATCTTCGACATCCTGTCGACCCTGCGCAAGGACGGGCTGACCATCCTCCTGGTGGAGCAGCACGCGGACGAGGCGCTGCAACTGGCCGACTATGGCTATGTCATGGCCGTCGGACAGGTTCGCGCCGAAGGTCCGGGGAACGATTTACGCACCGACCCCGCCTTGACACATTCCTACCTCGGCAAGCCGACCGAGACGGCATGACCGTGGGACCGTGGTTTGACGATGTCGTCGTAGGGGCCAGCCATGTTTCCGCCGGGCGCACGGTGACCGAGGCGGATGTCGTGGGCTTTGCGGGCCTATCCGGCGATTTCTGCGAATTGCACACCAATGCCGACTATGCGGCCGGCTCTCCCTTCGGCGGTCGCATAGCACATGGCATGCTGAGCCTTGTGCTGGCGCATGGGCTGATGGTGCGCGCGGGCTGGCTGGTGGACAGCGGCATCGCCTTGCTAGGCTGGGACCGGCTGCGCTTTGTCGCTCCGGTGCGGATTGGGGATACCATTCGCACCCACTGGCGCACGCTTGACGCAGCGCCCAGCCGCTCACGCCCGGATACCGGGGTGGTGCGCGATGCTGTGGAGTTGCGCAACCAGCGCAACGATGCGGTGATGACCGCTGAACTGGTGACATTGGTTCGTCGGAACCCTAGAAAGACTTGAGCCGGAACCCGCCGTCGATGTGCAGAACCTGCCCGACCGCGTAGGGCAGCGCCCCGTCAGCCATGGCCCCTACGGCCTGCGCCACCTCGGCGGTCTGGCCCCAGCGCTCAGCGGGAACCGAACCCGCCGCGATCATCGCATCGTATTTCGCGCTGGATCCGGCGGTCATCGCCGTCTGCATCAGGCCGGGTCGCACCTCGAAACAGTCGATCCCTTGGCGCACCAGACGGGCGGCGAAGTGCTGCAGGGCATGCGACAACCCGGCTTTGGAAGTGCAGTATTCGGCCAACACAGTGCCCACCATGTGATCCAGCGCCACGGTGGTGATGCTGACGATGGCACGGCGATGGTGCACCGGCATCGCAATCATCGCCCGCGCCACGCCCTGCGTCAGAAAGAATTGCGCGCGCAGGTTCACGGCGATGCATCGATCGAAGCTTTCGGGAGTTACATCCAGAATGTCCCCGCGCGAAAGGACCGACACCCCGGCATTGTTGACCAGCGTGTCCAGCCGTCCGAACGCACCAAAGACCCGTGCCACGAATCCGACCCGGCCTGCATCATCGGTCAGGTCATGCGGCAGCACGGCGACAGCGATGCCGTGATCCGCCATCAACGCGCGTGCCAGGTCCGACAACCGGTCGCCGTCCAGATCTGTCAGCACCAGATCGTGCCCGCGCGCGGCCAGATCGCGGGCAATCGCCCCGCCAAGGCCGCCGGCAGCGCCGGTGACCAAGGCGGCCTTGCGCGGCGGGGCCATCACGCGATCCGTGAATCGCGCGCCGGGCGCACCCAGTCCACCGGGGTCAGCTTGCCTTCGCGATACCACTCCTGCAGCACGTTCTTCTGGATCTTGCCGGTGGCAGTCATCGGATAGTGCCGGACGAAAATCCACTTCTCGGGGGTCTTCTGCGGCGACAGGTTCTTGCGGCACCAAGCGAACAGGTCGTCAGGGCTAGGCGGGTTTTCCGGGTCCTTCGCCAGGATAACCGCAGCGACGACTTCACCCCAAGTGTCATCGGGCAGGCCGATCACGGCAACCTGTGTCACCTCGGGGTGTTCGAACACCACGCTTTCGATTTCCGCTGGATACAGGTTCATGCCGCCACGGATGATCATTTCCTTCAGCCGCCCGGTGATGCGGAAATACCCGTTCTCGTCCATGGTGCCCAGGTCGCCGGTGCGCAGCCAGCCATCCGGCGTGATCGCTGCCGCCGTTGCCTCCGGTTGGCCGAAGTAGCCCTGCATCACGTTGAACCCGCGGACCCAGTATTCACCGATGGTATCAACCGGCACGGTCTCGAAGGTCTCGATGTTGACCACCTTCACCTCGACATGCGGGATCGGGCGGCCGATGGTCTGGGCCTGAAGCTCGACGGTATCGGTGGTGAAGGTTTCCAGGAACGGGCCGTTGCTTTCGGTCTGGCCGTACATGATGGCAAATTGCACGCCCAGATCCCTCATCGCGCGCAGAACAAGCGCCTCGGGCACGGCTGCGGCCCCCGACAGGACCGAGTTGAAGGACGACAGGTCGCGCGTCCTGGCATCGGGGTGGTTCAGAAGCGCCACGATCATCGTCGGCACGATGAGCGAGGCGTTGACCCGTTCCGCCTCGATCAGTTCCAGGAACAGGCCTGGGTCGAACGCCTGCATGAGCACGAAGGTGCCCTTGCGGGCAAAGGTGCCCAGTTCCGACACGATGGACCCGCCGATGTGGAACATGGGCATGGTGTTGATCCAGACCCCGCCTTCGGGAAAGGCTGCACGCTCGATCACAAGATAGGCCGCGTTGATGACCCCCTTGTGGTAAAGGCACGCCCCCTTGGGAAAGCCCGTGGTGCCCGAGGTGTACTGGATCTGCATCGTGTCCTCGGGTCTGACGGCGGGCAGTGCCCGCGACATGTCAGCCCCGGCGATCAGTTGGTCGATGCTGGACGTGTTGATCACGACCTCGAGCCCCGGCAGGTTCGGCCGCACCTCGGCGACGATGGCAGCCAGGTCCTTGCCGCGCGAGGAATCGGCATGGATCAACCCGCGGGCCTGCGAATTGCGCAGCACGAATTCGACCTCGCGCGCGGTATAGGCAGGGTTGATCGGCACAAGGACCAACCCCGCCATATAGGCCGCCTGTTGGAACAGCACCCATTCGGGGGTTTCCGGGGCCAGCAAGGCCACATGGTCGCCGGGGTTCAGATCTGCAAGCAACGCCCGCGCCAACCGCTCTGACTGGTCGACCAGCTGGGCATATGTCCAGCGGCGGCGCTTGGACGGATCGGCCACGCCTTCGATTAGCGCCAGCCGGTCCGGGGCCTCGGCGGCCACTTGGCGCAGCATGTCGCCGACCGTCAGGTCCATCAGGGGTGCCGCGTCCTG
>JAUXPG010000042.1 GCA_030683915.1 Gemmobacter sp. | reverse complement strand
GGCTGCCGCCCCCCGACCCTTGCAGGGGCCCCGCCATGCGGCGGGCGCCCCCTTTTGCCATTCCTGAAAGGACCGCCCGATGCTGGAAATCCGCAACCTGCATGTGAAACTTGAGAACGAGGACAAGCCGATCCTGAAAGGCGTGGACCTGAGCATCGGCGCCGGGCAGGTGCATGCCATCATGGGCCCCAACGGGTCCGGAAAATCGACGCTGAGCTATGTTCTGTCGGGCCGTGATGGCTATGAAGTGACCGACGGCAGCGCGTTGCTGGATGGCGAGGAACTGCTCGGCATGGAGCCCGAGGCCCGCGCGGCGGCGGGGCTGTTTCTGGCGTTCCAGTATCCGGTGGAAATTCCCGGCGTCGGCAACATGACCTTCCTTCGCACCGCGGTGAACGCGCAACGCAAGGCGCGCGGCGAACCGGAAATGAGCGCGGGCGAATTCCTCAAAGTGGTGCGCGAAAAGGCCAAGACGCTGAAGATCGATGCCGAGATGCTCAAGCGCCCGGTCAATGTGGGCTTTTCGGGCGGCGAGAAAAAGCGCAACGAAATCCTGCAGATGGCCATGCTGGAGCCCCGTATGTGCATTCTTGACGAAACCGACTCGGGCCTTGATGTCGATGCGATGAAGCTGGTGTCCGAAGGCGTGAACGCGCTGCGTGATGCGGGGCGGTCATTTCTGGTGATCACCCATTACCAGCGCCTTCTGGACCACATCAAACCGGACGTGGTGCATATCATGGCGGCGGGCCGCATCGTCAAATCTGGCGGGCCGGAGCTGGCGCTTGAGGTCGAACACAACGGATACGCCGATATTCTGGCGGAGGTGCAGTGATGTCGGCGCTGGTCAAGGCCCGGACCGAGGCGCTGGCCACCCGCCTTGCAGGGTGCGAAGTGCCGGCCGGCGCAGGGTGGCTGGGCGCGGCGCGGGCGGACGCGCTGCAACGTCTGGGCGCGATGGGTCTGCCGACACGGCGCGACGAATATTGGCGCTACACCGATCCGGCCACCTTGAACCGCCCGGACGCGCTTCCGGCGGCGCTGTTCGACAATACCGAAACCCTGCCGTTTTCGGGCATGGATCGGCTGCGGCTGGTGTTCGTGGACGGGGTGTTTGACGCCGCGCAATCGGATGATCCGGTGCTGGCGGGCGCTGAAATCAGCCGTCTGGCCGACGCGGGCCAGACCGAGGGGCATTGGGCGCGTGACCATTACGGCGTGCTTGAGGCGCGCGGCCAGACCCCGGTCCACCGGGCGCATGCGACGCTGAACACCGCCTTTGCCCCCGACGGCGTGCTGATCCGCGTGACGGGCAAGGCGGCCAAGCCGGTTTCTCTGGTCTATCTGCACACCGACGAAGGCTCGGATGCGATGCTGCACCATGTGATCCGGCTGGACCCCGGGGCGGAGCTTACGCTTCTGGAAAACGGTCCGGCCGCGGCGCGGTTTTCCAAGGTGATGGAGGTGGACGTGGCCGAAGGCGCGCGGTTCCACCACATCCGCGCGCAGGGGCGCGACCACCAGCGCCGCGCCGTGACCCATATCTTTGCCCGTCTGGGGCCCGCAGCGTTGTTCAAGTCGTTCACGCTGACGGCGAACGGCCGCTTGACCCGCAACGAGGTGGTGATCGAACTGGCTGGCGCGGGCGGGGTGGCGCATGTCGCTGGCGCGGCGGTCGGTGATGGTGATTATCACCACGACGATACGGTGTTCGTGACCCACGGGGCGCCGGACTGCGAAAGCCGGCAGGTGTTCAAGAAGGTGCTCAAGAACGGCGCGACCGGGGTGTTCCAGGGCAAGATCCTTGTGCAGCAGGTGGCGCAAAAGACCGACGGTTACCAGATCAGCCAAAGCCTGCTGCTGGACGAGGACAGCAATTTCCTTGTCAAGCCAGAACTGGAAATCTACGCTGATGACGTGAAGTGCAGCCATGGCTCCACCTCGGGTGCGATGGACGAGACGGCGCTTTACTACCTGCGGTCCCGCGGGTTGCCAAAGTCCGAGGCCGAGGGCCTGCTCGTCCTTGCCTTTCTGGCCGAAGCGATTGCCGAGATCGAGGATGAGGGGATCGCCGAGGAAATCCGCGCCCGGCTGGAAGGCTGGCTTGCCCGGCACCGGCGGCGATAAGCCACGGGCGCCCCGCCTTGTGGCGGCGGTGCACAACGGGTAATTGGGGACCGATGAAGGGACAACGCGCATGTCGGTGACGCAGGGGATTGTCGCAAGCTGGCGCCGCCCGCGCACGGTGATGCGCGGGGTTCTGGCCCGCGGGCACACCGAGGCCTTCGCGTTTTCCCTGCTGGTGACGTTTCTGGTGCTCGCCTTCGTGGCGCAGTGGCCGCAAGCGGCGCGGCAGGCGCATCTGGAGGATGTGCCGCTGCCACCGTTGCTGCTTGGGCGGGCACTCGGGCTTTTGGTCTTCATTCCGCTGGCTTATGCGCTCGCGGCTCTGGGCCATCTGGCCGCGCGGGTCTTTGGCGGGCAGGGCGGATGGCTGGGCGCGCGGTTGGCGCTGTTCTGGGCGCTGGTCGCCACCTCGCCGCTGGTGCTGCTGGTCGGGCTGACGGTGGGGATGCTGGGCGACGGCGTGCAGGCGGCGGCCTTGGGTCTGGTGGTGTTTGCGGCGTTTCTGTTTCAATGGATCAATGCGCTGATCGCGGCCGAAAGCCGCCCGGGCGCGACGGAGTAGTGGTGATGCGGCGCGAAGACTGGACGGCCCTTGTGAAGGAAGCC
>JAUXPG010000002.1 GCA_030683915.1 Gemmobacter sp. | reverse complement strand
GTCGGTCTATGCCTTCGTGGTGGGGGCGTTCGTCTACCGCGATCTGCCGGTGCGCGCGGTGCCGAAAATCGTGGTCGACAGCGCGATTTCCGCCGCGGCCATTCTGGTGCTCGTCGGGTTTGCCAATGCCTTCGGGTCGATCCTTGTGTCCGAACGGATTCCGCAGGCGATTGCCGGGGCGGTGCTGTCGATCACCGACAACAAGTTTCTGGTCATCCTGCTGATCAACCTGTTGCTGCTGTTTGTCGGCATGTTCATGGAAACGATTGCCGCGCTGATCATTCTGTTCGTGCCGCTCCTGGCGCTGGCCACCGGCGTGGGAATCGACCCGCTGCACTTTGCCATCATCGTGGTGCTGAACCTGATGATCGGGCTGACCACGCCGCCAGTCGGTGTGTGCCTGTTCATCTGCGCCAATATTGCGCGGTTGCCGCTGGCCCCGGTGGTGCGCGCGATCACGCCTTTCCTGCTGACCAACATCGGCGTGCTGCTGCTGGTGTCCTATATCCCGGCGCTGGCCACATGGCTGCCGTCTGTCCTTGCGAAATGAGACCTTCCATGGAAACCCGCGTCTGCCGCCTGCATGGCCAGAATGATCTGCGTGTCGAAACCATTCCTCTGGTTGGCCCCGCGCCGGGCGAGGTTCTGATCGCCCTTGGGGCGGGCGGCATTTGCGGGTCTGACCTGCACTATTGGCAGGACGGCGGCTTTGGCCCGATCCGCGTACGGGAGCCCATCATTCTGGGGCACGAGGCCGCCGGCACCGTGGTGGAACTGGGCGACGGCGTGACGGGGTTGCGCGTGGGCGACCGCGTGGCGCTGAACCCCAGCCACCCATGCGGCAGCTGCGCCTATTGCGTGGATGGCCACCCGCAGCACTGCCTGACCATGCGGTTCAAGGGCTCGGCGCTGAGGTTCCCGCACGAACAGGGCATGTTCCGCGACCATCTTGCCATCGGCGCGGCGCAGTGTCACGTCATTGCCCCCGGCGTCAGCATGTCCGCTGCGGCCTGCGCCGAACCGCTGGCCGTCTGCCTGCGGGCGGTTGGCCGGGCGGAAGAGCGCGCGGGCCCCCTGCGCGGCAAGCGGGTGCTGGTCACAGGCGCCGGGCCGATCGGTGCCTTGTGCACCGCCCTTGCCAAGCTGCACGGCGCCGAGGCGGTGGTTGTGACCGACCTGCAGGACACGACGCTTGCGGTTGCCCGCCAGTTGGGGGCAACCGCAACCGTGAATGTCAGGACCGATGCCGGGGCGCTGGACCCGTGGCTTGCCGACAAGGGCAGATTCGACGTTACGTTCGAATGTTCGGCGGCGGCCCCGGCGATCCGTCAGGCCATCGCCGCGACGCGGCCGATGGGCACGATTATTCAGGTCGGCGTCACAGGCGACACGCCAATCCCGCTGAACCTTTTGGTGGGCAAGGAAATCGGTCTGATCGGCACGCACCGCTTTGACCGTGAGTTCGCCGCCGCCGTCAGCCTGATCAATGCGGGGGCCTTGCCGATGGATGCGATGGTAACCCACCGCTTCCCGCTGGATCTCGCCGCCGAAGCGATGGCCGCCGCTGCGGACAGGTCGCAATCGGTAAAGGTCCAGATCACCTTCTGAACCCTCCTGCGCGGCGTCTTTCCCCGGCATCCTCCGCCCTGTCACGGCTTGGTCGTGACCGGGCATGCCCTTCTGCTTGCCAAATGCGCGCCTTGCACCGATGGTGGCGCCGGTGTGGGGAAGATCATGGTATCCAAGACTGACTCGAAGGGTTTGCAACCAATTCTGGAGCGCCAGACGGTGCAGGACCAGGTCTATGCGCAGCTGCGCGAGGCGCTGATCGCCGGTGCCTTCGAAGCCAAGGAAACCTTTACCATTGCCGCGCTGGCCGACCGTTTCCACGTCTCGCACATGCCCGTACGCGAAGCTCTGCGCCGCCTTGCCGCCGAGAATGCGCTGCGGATCGCGCCGTCGGGCACGGCATATGTGCCTGCGCTGTCTGTGACCGAACTGGATGACATCACCCGCGCCCGTGTGATCATCGAAGGTGCGACCGCCGAAATCGCGTTTGGCAATCTGGGCGTGTCCGATGTGGCCCGCCTGCGCGAGATCATCGTGCGGCATGATGCCAGCGGCATGGCCAGCGATACCGTGGGCATGACCGCGGCGAACCGCGAGTTTCATTTCTACATCTACCGCGGATCGCAAAGCCCCGTTCTGATCAGCCAAATCGAAAACCTCTGGCTGCGGTCCGGTCCTTATGTCCGCATCCTGCCGCTGCGGCTGGAGGAACTGGTGAAGGCAGGCGCGCGCGACGGTTTTACCCCCTATCACGAAGCGGCCTGCAAGGCCCTGATCGCCGGCGACCGCGCGGCGTTCCGGCAAGCGATCGAATCCGACATCATGGCCTCGCACCGTGCGCTCCGGCATGTCATCGCCGGCAACGTGACCGGCTGACAGGGACGGCGACGAAGGCCGGGTGAATGCGGCTTGATCAAAAAATCAAAGCTGCTATGCCTTGATCCTGCCCCCAGTGCCCGCTGTCAGGAGCGTTCATGACCCGGTCCGCCGCGATTTCTGCTGCACTCGAAACGCTGACCAGTGGCCGCTTCAAGGCTGATCTGGCCCGCCGCGTGGCGATGCCCACCGTCTCGCGCGAAGAAGCGCACTGGCCCGACTTGCAGCGGTATCTCGATGAAGAACTCGCGCCGGTCTTTGCCCGACTGGGGTTCGAACAACGCCAGTTCCGCCGCGACCCGGCACCGGGTGGGTTCCTTCTTGCCGCCCGGATCGAAGACCCGGCGCTGCCGACGGTGCTGATGTACGGGCACGGCGATGTGGTGACAGGCGTGCCGGAGATGTGGGCACCCGGCCTGTCGCCTTTTGTGCTGACCGAACGCGATGGCGTCTGGTATGGCCGTGGCACCGCCGACAACAAGGGGCAGCATTCGGTCAACCTTGCCGCGCTGGAGGCGGTGCTTGCCGTCAACGGGCGGCTCGGGTTCAACCTGAAATTTCTGATGGAGATGGGCGAGGAATACGGCTCGCCGGGGTTGGCCGATCTTGTCGCGGAAAACCGCGAGGCGTTCGCCGCCGACATGTTGATTGCCTCGGACGGACCGCGCATCGGGCGGCTCCAGCCCACCCTCTTTCTGGGCGCGCGCGGCGGACTGAACATCCATCTCGAAGTTGTGGCGCGCGAAGGGTACCACCACTCGGGCAACTGGGGCGGTCTGCTGGCCAATCCGGGGGTTGAACTGGCCCACGCCATCGCCACGTTGATCGGCCCGACCGGCGAATGCCTTGTGCCCGAACTGACGCCGGGCACCATTCCGCCGGATGTGAAGGCAGCATTGGCGCGATGCACCATCGAAACGTCGTCCGGCGACCCGCCACTGGACCCGTGGTGGGGTGCCCCCGGCCTGACCCAGCCCGAGCGGGTTTATGGCTGGTCCACGCTTGAAGTGATGGAAATCGAGTGTGGCAACATTGCCAAGCCGCTTTATGCCATTCCGCCTTGGGCGCGTGCGCGGTTGCAGCTGCGCCATCCGGTCGGCGTGGATACCGAGGCCGTTCTGCCTGCCGTGCGCCGCAGGCTGGATGCCGCAGGGTTTCAGCGCGTGCAGATCGTGCTGGCGGTCGATGCCGCCTTTCCGGCCAGCCGGTCGGATCTGCAAAACGAATGGGTGCGCTTTGCCACTGCATCGCTGGATCGCACTTTGGGCAAGCCGCCGGTGATCCTGCCCAATCTGGGGGGGTCGTTGCCCAACACCATTTTCACCGACACGTTGGGCCTGCCGACCATATGGGTGCCGCATTCCTACCCCGGTTGCGGCCAGCACGGCGCCGATGAACACCTGCCCATTTCCATCGTCGAGGAAGGACTGGCCATGATGGCGGGTCTGTTCTGGGATCTGGGGCACCGGGCATGAGCTATTTCCTCTATCATTCCATCGGTACGTTCGACGGCAAGGAGGCGGCGGTAAACCGCGCGGTGGCCGATTTCAGCCGCCACTGGTGCGCCGAGGATGATGGGCAATGGCCCGATGCCTTGGCCCGGCGCGCCGCCTTCATCGCCGGTTGGCAACGCTTGATCGGTGCGCCCGACGGCACCCTGACGCTGGCCGAAAGCGTGACGGCGGCGCTTTATTCCCTGATGCGTGCCTTGCCCGAGGCCCGGTTGGCGGGTGGCGTGGTGTTGGTGGCGCAGGATTGTTTTCCCAGCCTGCATTTCCTGATGGCCGAGCTGGCCCGCCGCATGGGGTTCGTCTTGCGGACTGTCGCGCCCTCTGGCAACCGCGCTTATGTGACCGATGAAGACTTCATCGCCGCGTGGGGTCCCGAGGTGCGGCTGGCGCTGGTGACGTGGGTCACCTCCACCGCTTCGCACCGCGCCGATACAGGCAGGTTGCTGGATCACGCCCGGCGGATGGGCAGCCTGATGGGGGTTGATGTGACGCAAGGGGTCGGCATCCGCCCCTATGCCGCGCAGGCGGATTTCACCATCGGGTCCTCGCTGAAATGGCTTTGCGGCGTGCCGGGGGCCGCTGTGGTGCAGGTGATGCCCCACCTGCTGGCCGAATGTCAGCCGGAGTTTCGCGGTTGGTTCAGTCAGGCCAACCCGTTTTCGTGGGATCTGGACGCGTTCGCCTTTGCCCCCGATGCCCGCCGCTTTGACAACGGCACGCCGAACGTGCTGCCCGCCATCGCCAGCCAGCCGGGTCTGGATCACGTGCTGGAAACCGGCGTTGCGGCTTTGGCCGCCCACAATGCCGCGCTGACCAGCCTCTTGGCCGAGGGCGCGGCGGATCTGGGTTTGCAACTGGCTTCGCCCCCCGGCGCCGACCAGCGCGGCGGCAGTGTGATGCTCCGCCTGCCCGGAAATGCCGCCGACGTGGTTGACGACCTGCGCCGACAGGGCATCCATACGGACGCCCGCGGCCCTGTGCTGCGCCTGTCGCCCGGCAGCGTGACAACGGCGGATCATTGCGCCGAGTTGCTGGCCGAGTTGCGCCGGGCGCTGGCTGCCTAGGCCCGCGCCCCGACCGCCGTCACAGACTTCCGAAAAACCGCTGCATCCGGTCCATCGCTTCGGTGATGTCGCTTTCCGACAGCGACCCGAAACATACCCGCAGGTGGCCTTCGCCGGTCGGGCCATAGAAACTGCCCGCCTCGACCACCACGCCGGTTTCTTCCAACAGTTTTTCCGCCAACGCCTGCGATGTCATCCCCGTCTGACGTATGTCGGGAAAGGCATAGATCGTGCCTTGCGGCCATGCACACCGCACCCCCGCCATCTGGTTCAGCCGCGTCACCACGATGTCGCGCTTTTGCCTGTCTTCCGCGACCAGCCCGGCCAGAACGCCGGGGTCACCCGTCAGCGCCGCTACGGCACCGTCCTGGATGAAGGTGTTGACATGGGTCACATCGTTCGCGGTGATCTTGAGCAACCCACCGATGGCCCAGGCGGGCGCGACCATATAGCCGATGCGCCAACCATCCATGGCATAGCTTTTTGTGAAGGCGAACATCGAGATCGTCCGCTCGTCCATCCCCGGCAGCGCGCCGATGGAAATGTGTTCGGCACCGTCGAACAGGATGTCTTCGTAAACCTCGTCCGAAATCACCAGCAGGTCATGCTTGATCGCAAGTTCGGCCAGCCCCTCCAGTTCCGCGCGGGAATACACCCGGCCGGTCGGGTTGCACGGGTTGATCAGCACGATCATCTTGGTCCGCGGTGTGATCTTGGCGGCGATGCGCCCCGGATCGATGGAAAAACCGTTCTCTGCGTCCAGCCCCGCCCTGACAACCTTGCCCCCGGCCAGTTCGATCTTGCCGATGTGCTGCGGATAGTAGGGTTCCAGCAGGATCGCCTCGTCGCCATCATCAATCAGCGCCATGATCGCCGCGTACGAGGCATGGGTCAGCCCGTTGGTGACAATGATGCGGTCCGCCGGCACATCAAGCCCGTTCTTGCGCCGCAGCTTGTCACGCGCCGCCTCGCGAAAGTGCATTTCACCCGGCAGGTTGGAATAATGCACCTTACCGGCGATCAACGCGTCGATCGTGGCCTGCTTGATGTGCGCGGGGGTGTCCGCATGGGGCATCCCCACTTCCATCCGCAGCAGGGGCCGCCCGGACGCGGCCATGGCGGCAGCCCGCCCGAACATGCCGAAGTTCTTGCCCGAGGTTTCAGTGATGCGGCGCGCGAGGTAAGGCATCGGTGACTACCATTCCATTGATCGTTCGTGTGTCTAATTGATCCCCAAAGGGGGCCGGACAAGCGCATTTATCCGTCGGTCGCGGTGCACGTGTCGGTCAGCCGGTCCAGAAAGGCGATGCAGCGATGCAACATGGCGATTTCGACATACTCGTCCGGCTGGTGCGGTTGGGTGTTGTCGCCCGGCCCGATCACCAGCGACGGGATTCCCTGCAAGGTGAAGATCCCGGCCTCGGTCCCGCCGGATTTTGTCAGCGGCTGCTGCGTGCCCGTCAGATCCAGCATTTCCCGCAGGATGGCGCCGTCGCTGACAGGGTTGAGCGGGGGAATTCGGGCCTGCGTGATGAAGTCGATCCCCGCCTCTGGGCTGATCCGCTTCATCGCCGGTTCCAGCGTGGCAGCAAAGGCCTTCATCCGCGCCAGAACCGCCAGATCGCTGTCTGGCGGGCTACCGGGGGTGATCCGCATTTCCCAGAAAAACTCACAATCTTCCGCCACGATGTTGCCGTGCAGCCCGCCCTTGATCTGGTTGACCTGTATGGTCGAATAGGGCGGCGTGGCAAAGGCGTAGCGGGGGCCATCGCGCATGTCGTCGCGGATGCGGTTGATCTCGGCAACCACTTCGGCCGCGATCATCACGGCATTCACATATTTGTCGGGCTGTGACGAATGGCCCGGCACGCCCTTGACCTTGCACCAGCCGATCAGCCCGCCCTTGTGGGCATTCGCGACATGCATCTCGGTCGGTTCCCCGATCACGGCAAGGCGCGGCACCATGTGGCTTTTGCCGACCCACTCCGCCATGTCCCAGACGCCGGTGCAGCCCACCTCCTCGTCATAGGAAAAGGCGAAGTGCACGGGCTTGGTCAACGGCTTGGCCGAGATGGCGGGCAGGGCGGCCAGACAGCAGGCGATAAATCCCTGCATGTCGCTGGACCCGCGCCCGATCACCCGGCCATTCTCGATACGCGCTGTCCACGGGTCGGCCGACCAGTTCTGCCCCTCGCAAGGCACCACATCGGTATGGCCGCTGAACAGCACGCCGCCGGGCACCTCGGGCCCGATGGTCAGCAAAAGACTGGCCTTTTGCCCGGTCGGGTCGGGAAATCGCCGGGCAGTCACGCCATAAGGCCGGGCGATGCCTTCGATCCAGTCGAGCAGCGGCAGATTTGACCCCGCACTGATGGTGCGAAACGCAATGATCCTTGCCAACAGGTCTGTCACATCGTCCATTGCGCGCCCCCTCTGCCTGTTTGTCGATTATCTCGCCGCGCCGGGCGTGTCGTGCCTGCGCTGCCGCTGTGCCCCCGATTCAATCGGCAACCTCTTCGCCAATGAGGTCGCAGGCCGCCATCCGTCCAGCACCAAGTGCGCGCAGCGCGGGGCGCCGCGTGGCACAGGCTGGCACCGCCACCGCACAGCGCGGGTGAAAATGGCACCCCGACGGCGGGTTCAGCGGCGAAGGCATTTCACCCTTGATCCCGGTGAACTGGCGCTTCTTCGGCTCCAGTCTCGGCACTTCGGCCAACAGCGCGCGGGTGTAGGGGTGTTGCGGGGCGGCAAACAGGTCTTCGGCCCCGGCCAATTCCACCACGCGGCCCAGATACATCACCGCGATCCGGTCCGAAATGTGCTGCACGACCCCCAGATCGTGGCTGACAAAGATATAGGTCAACCCCATCTGCGCGCGCAGATCCATGAACAGGTTGAGGATTTGTGACTGGATCGACACGTCCAGCGCTGCGGTCGATTCATCACAGATCAGCACGCGCGGCTGCACCGCCAGCGCCCGCGCGATGCCGATGCGGGCGCGTTGCCCACCGGAAAACTGATGGGCATAGAGATACCGGCGGGTGGGGTCGAGGCCGACACGCTCCATCATATCGCAGACATACCCGTCCTGATCGGCGGGGCGGACCAGACCATGCGCCACAGGGGCTTCGCCGATGATGTCGACCACCCGCAAACGCGGGTTGAGCGAAGACATCGGGTCCTGAAACACCATCTGCACCGCCAGGCCCGCGCGGCGGCGGTCGCCGGCAGACATGTCGGCCATGTCCCCCCCCTCGAACCGGATTCGACCCGATGTGGGCGTCAGGATGCCGCTGATCATCCGCGCCAAGGTGGATTTGCCGCAGCCGGATTCCCCGACCAGCCCCAACACCTCGCCGGGCTGGACGGTGAAGCTGACATCGTCAACGGCGCGCACGCGGGCGGGCAGCGGGCTGCCCACCAGCCGGTGGGCGATGCGGGCGGCGATGTCGGGCTTGCGGGCAAAGATACGGCCCACGCCGTCAAGCTCTAGGATCGGGCGGGCAGGCATTTCGGTCATCCTTGGACCTCGGCGGCAGCGGACAGCGGATGGTGACAGGCCGCGGTGCGCCCCGCGACAGGGCGCGGTGGTGGCACTTCGGCCCGGCAGATCGCGTCGGCAGAACTGCAGCGCGGGTGAAATGGACAGCCGGTCGGCATTGCCACCAGCGACGGCGCCGATCCGGGGATCTGCGCCAACCGCGTACCGCGCCGGTTCCGGCTGGGAACCGATGCGATCAGGCCAGCGGTGTAGGGGTGGCGCGGGTCGGCCAGAATTTCGGCGACCGTGCCGGTTTCCACAATGCGCCCGGCATACATGACCGCAATACGGTCAGCGAGGCCCGCCACCACCGACAGATCATGCGTGATCCAGACCAGCGCGGTGCCCGTTTCGGCTGCAAGTTGCTGCACCTCGCCCAGCACCTGACTCTGGATCGTCACGTCCAGCGCAGTAGTCGGTTCATCCGCGATCAACACGGCGGGGCGGTTCAGCAGGGCGATGGCAATGGCCAGCCGTTGCCGCATGCCCCCCGAGAACTGGTGCGGATAGGCCAGCAACCGTTCTTCCGGCGAAGGAATGCCCACCGCGGTCAAGGCCGCGATGCACCGGTCGCGGGCGGCGGAATGGGAAACGCCCTTTTCATGCGCCTGCACTGCCTCAATCATCTGGGTATCGACCCGCAACACCGGGTTCAGAGTGGTGGACGGGTCCTGAAAGATCATCGAAATCTGGCGCCCGCGCAGCTTGCGCAATTCGGCCTCGCTCCGACCGATCTCTTCATGGCCGTTCACCTTGACCGACCCAGAGACGATGCGGCCCGGCGGGTCGATCAGGCCCATGGTGGCCAGCCCGGTGATGGATTTTCCGCTGCCGGATTCGCCTACCAGCCCCAGCACCTCGCCGGGCAGGACGTGAAAGCCGATGCCGCGCACCGCTGCCAGATCGCCGCGGCGGGTCGCAAACGACACGGCAAGGTTCGTGACCTCCAAAGCGGGCTGGCGCATGGCAGGTTCCTTCACGACGACAGGCGCGGGTTCAGGATGACGCGCAGCCGGTCACCTACAAGGTTGATGGCGATGATCACCAAGACCAGCATCACCCCCGGAAATACCGCGATCCAGTATTTGCCCGACAGCATGTAGCCATAGCCCTGTGAGATCAGCATGCCGAGCGAAGGTTCGGTCACCGGCACACCGGCGCCCAGAAATGACAGGGTGGATTCAAGCAAGATGGCCCCTGCCACCTGCACCGTCGCCACCACGATCAGCGGGGGAATGCAGTTGGGCAGCAAATGGCGGAACAGCACGCGCCAGCGCGGCAGTTGCAGCACCGCGCAGGCCGCGATGTAGTCCTTGCGCGTCTCGACGAGCGCCGACCCCCGCACGGTGCGGGCGTAATAGGCCCACTGCACGATCACAAGCGCAAGGATCACCTTGTCCACGCCCCGGCCAAAGGCCGACAGCAGAACCAGCGCGATCAGGATCGACGGGAAGGCCAGATGCAGGTCAACGATCCGCATCAGGATCGCCTCGAACCGCCCGCCGACAAAGGCGGCGGCCACGCCGACCGTGGCGCCGATGGCCCCGGCGATCAAAACTGTGATGATGCCGACCGACAGCGAAATCCGCAGCCCGTAGAGAATGGCCGACAGCATGTCGCGCCCCTGTGCATCGGTGCCCAGCCACGCGATCTGACCCGACATCAGTTCACCGCCCGGGGGCAGCATGTTGTCCATGATGTCGAT
The DNA here is from genome assembly GCA_030683915.1 of Gemmobacter sp. GTDB lineage: Bacteria > Pseudomonadota > Alphaproteobacteria > Rhodobacterales > Rhodobacteraceae > Wagnerdoeblera. Next base: position 1,651 of record JAUXPG010000002.1, on the reverse strand, counting down.
CTGCATCAGGTCATAGGGGTTTTGCGGCGCGATCCATGGCGCCAGCACGGCAACCAGCGCCGCAGCGGCCAGTGCCAGCACCCCGACGACCGCCACCGGGCTTTCCACGAACTTTGCCGCCTGAATGCGCAGGATGTTTTGCTTTGGCAGCGCCGGGCGGGCCGCAGGTGGGGCGGAGGGGTGGCTCATGTGGTTTCCTCCGACAGCCGGATCCGCGGATCCAGCACGGCATACAAGATATCGACGATCAGGTTGATGCCCACGAACATCACGGTGGTGAACAGCAGGTAGGTAACGACCACGGGCCGGTCCAGCCGGTTGATCGAACTGATCAGCAACTCTCCCATGCCCTGATAGGCATAAATGGTTTCGACCACGACCGAAAACGCCAGCAGCCCGCCAAACTCCATCCCCATGATGGTGACCACGGGGATCATCACGTTCTTGAACACATGCAGACTGACAATGCGCCAAAAGCTCAGGCCCTTGGCGCGGGCAAAGCGGATGTAGTCCTGTGACATCACCTCGCGCGTCGCCGCCTCGCAGACCCGGATCACCAGCGACGCTTTGTAAAGCGCGAGCGTGGTCGCCGGCAGGATCATGTGCCTGAGGCCATCCAGCGTGAGCGCTGCGAAATTGATGCCGAGCACCCGCACCGTCTGCCCGCGCCCGCCCGAAGGCAGCACCTGCAACTGCACCGCAAAGATCAGCACAAGCATCAGCCCGACCCAGAATGCCGGCAGCGAAAACCCAAGGATCGACCCGCCCATGATGGTCTTGCCGGCAATGCTTCCCGGCCGCATGCCAGCGATGATCCCCAGCGGGATGCCGACCGCCAGCGCCAGCAACATCGCGAACACAGCAAGTTCCAGCGTGGTCGGCAAACGCAGCAGCAACACCTCGATGGCCGGGATGCCATACACAAAAGACGTGCCCAGATCGCCGCGCACCGCGTTCCACAAGAACAGGCCGAACTGTTCGTGCAACGGTCGGTCCAGCCCCAGCCGCGCAATGGCGGCAGCGCGTTCGATCTGATCCGAATCCGGGCTGAGCAGCGCATCGACCGGGTTTCCCAACATGTAGACGGCGGCAAACACCAGCACGGCCATCGCCAGCATCACATAGAGCGCCTGAAAGATGCGGCGGATCAGATAGGCAGTCATCGCGCGCCCAATGCGACTGCGGCGCATGACACGGCGGGAATCCGGTGGCCCAAGCGTGCTTCCTTCCTGTCCTGTCCGGGGTGGGAAAGTAATGGTTGAAACTCAAATTAACAGTGCTGTATCATTTGATCAAGAACACACTCAGCAACAGGGAAACTGAAGAATGACCGATGCAAGCAGGCTCCTGTCCTCGGCTGCGCTGGCGATTGTGCTGGCAGGCAGTGCGGTCCATGCCGCCGATCTGACCTATGCAATCAGCGCGCCGGTCACGGCTGTTGATCCGCACTATCAGAACGCCACGCCGAACAACGCGGCGCTCAGCAACATCTTCGAGGCGCTGACCGTGATTGGCCCCGATGGCATGGTGCAGGCTTCGCTGGCCAAGGACTGGCGTCTGGTCGATGATCTGACCTGGGAATTCGATCTGGTAGACGCCCAGTTCCACGATGGCACGCCGATGACGGCGGCAGATGTCGAATTCTCGTTGC
>JAUXPG010000289.1 GCA_030683915.1 Gemmobacter sp. | reverse complement strand
CTGCACGAAGATGTTCATCACCTCGTGGCTGTCCACCGCCAGCGGTTTGCACAACCGCCCGATTTCGTTGGCAAAGGTCACCTTGGTGGCGTGCCAGACGTTGTCGACGTATTTCACCATCTCCGCGACCTCGATCGAGGTGAGGATGATGTTGCTGTCCACCCGTTCGTAGATGCGCGCCAGAATCGACGCGGCGCGCGGGTCGGAGGCGCCGATCACCGTTTTCGGGGGGGCGTGGAAATCGGCGATCGCGACGCCTTCGCGCAGGAACTCCGGGTTGAAGCAGATGCCAAAGTCACGGCCCGCGCGTTTGCCGCTGGCGGCCTCGATTTCCGGCACCATCACACCCAGCGTGGTGCCCGGCGGGATGGAGCAGCGCATCACCACGACATGATAGGCGTCCTTGACCGCGAGCGCACGGCCAATGCCGCGCGCCACCGTCAGGATGTGCCGCATGTCACATCCGCCATCGGGGGCGGTGGGGGTGCCGACGGACACGAAGGTCACATCGGTATCCGCCACCGCGGCCGCGATGTCGTCGGTGGCACTGACCAACCCGTCGGCCACGCCCTGGCGCAGCAGGTCGTCCAGCCCCGCTTCGTGCAAGGGGGCGATGCCGGCCGCGATCTGGGCTATCTTCACCGGGTCCACATCGACGCCGACCACCCGATGCCCCAGCGAGGCGAGGCATCCGGTGGACACCGCACCGACATATCCCAGCCCGATCACCGAAACGGCGGCGCGGGCTTCGACCAGGGTGAAGGGCTCGAACCCCTTCGGCACGACATTCTGCAACATGGCCGGTCTTTCTGGCAGGTCCGTGAACGGGACATTGGTTACTTGACGGTTAATCAATCACCGGCAATGCAGGCGGGATTCTGGCGTGCGCGGGGTCCTTTCGTGCTGTTACGCAAGGGATTGCGGCAGGATCGGTGCAATTGCGGCAAGCTTGGCGCAGGGAAAAACGCAAAGACCTCCGGGGTTGCCCCCGGAGGTCAGTTCATTGCGGTGGGGATGATCCTTAAAGGATCAGGTCGCCCGCGACCACCGTCGCGCCGTTGATCAGAATGATCTCGAAGTTGGCCAGACCGTTGCCGTTCGTGTCGCCCGCAAGATAGCCGACACCCGCGAGGTTGTAGTAGCGCAACTGCCCCGCCACCCCGGTGAACGCAGCGGTGCCGATGAACGTCAGCGCATTTGCAAAACCCGAGAAGTCGAACTTGTCGACCCCCGACACATGGTCCATCACACGGTCCGACGCCGCCCCAAGCCCGATTTCGCCAGCACTGGTAAACACAAAGACATCGACGCCGTCGCCGCCGATCAGCGTGTCGGACCCGTTACCTCCGATCAACGTGTCGCGCCCCAGACCACCATCGAGCAAGTCCGCGCCATTGCCGCCTTCCAGGCGGTCCGCACCGTCAAGACCAAGCAGCGTGTCGTTCCCGCCTTCACCCAACAACTGGTCGTTGCCGCCCCCACCCAGGATGCTGTCACTCCCGCCGCCACCGTAGACCGTATCGTTGCCAGACCCGGCCTGAACAGTATCGGCGCCTTCTGCGGCATAGATCAGGTCGTTCCCGCCACCGGCCGATATCTGATTGTTGCCGAGGTTTCCCGAAATGGTATCGGCGTTCGAACTGCCAACGACCGTCTCGATGCCTGCGAATGTTACCGAGAAGATGCCATCCGTGGCGGTCCCGAACGCCATGTCAACGCTCACCCCCAACGCCACCGCAGAGAAGTCGAGTTGGTCCAAGCCGTCGCCGCCATAGGCGTTTGCAGAACCGACGAAATCATTGCCAATTCGGATGACGTCATCGCTGTTTCCGCCATAGAGATCGGCCAAGCCAGATCCTCCGGCCTGAAGCGTGTCCTTGCCGCCCCCGCCGTAAAGTACGTCAAGCCCGCCGCCCGCATATAACACGTCAGCTCCCGCATCACCGTAGATGGTTTCGTTGCCGCCCGAACCCCAGACAGTGTCATTGCCCTTGCCAAGCAGTACAACCTCGACCTCGCTCATCGTCCGGTTATTGGTGCCGACCGAATACGTCCCAAGGCCCAGATTGATGTTGTAGCTCTGGTTGGTCCCGCTCACATCCACGGTGTCGGTTCCGGTGCCGCCGAAATAATGGTCGAACCCTTCCCCTTGCAGGCTGATGAACAGATCGTCGCCATCTTCGCCAAAGAGCGAGTCGGTGCCAAAGCCGCCATAGATGGTGTCGTTGCCGTAAAAGCCGAGGATCTGATCCGCGCCCGAGCCGCCGAACAGCACATCGTCCCCGTTCCACCCGTCCAGCGTGTCGTTGCCATCGCCGCCATAGACGGTGTCATCGCCTTCGTCGGCGAAAACGTAATCATTGCCGATTTCGCCGCTCATAAGGTCATTGCCAGAACCGCCATAGAGGGCATCGTTGCCGTCACCGCCATAAAGGAAGTCGTCGTCCAGACCGCCATAAATGACGTCGTCGCCCGCCTGCCCCAGCAGAATGTCGGACCCTGCACCGCCGAAGAGCATGTCGTTGTCTTCGCCGCCTTCCAGGCCGTCGGCGTCGTCACCGCCCGTCAGGTAGTCCTCGCCAAAACCACCATAGAGCTGATTGGCGCCATTGCCGCCGTTGAGCGTGTCGTTGCCGTCGTCGCCGTACAGCGTGTCGTTGCCTTCGCCGCCGTCGAGGCTGTCGTCGCCAGTGCCGCCAATCAAGGCATCGTTGTCGGCACCGCCGATCAGGGTGTCATTGCCTTCGCCGCCATACAAGAGGTCTGCACCGAAGCCGCCAAGCACCGAATCGTCGCCCAGACCGCCATACAGCGTGTCGTTGCCTTCACCGCCGTCGATGGTGTCGTTGCCGTCGCCGCCGTCGATGTTGTTGTTGAAGACACCTATTGCCGTCAGCACGTTTGCGCCGCCGTCGCCGACAATCGACTGGTTGTTGCGGACGATGACGTTTTCGATGTTCGAGAGGTAATCGCGACCCTCGGTGCCGAAGGCGAGGATGCGCCCGAGTGCAAGGTGAACAACCCAGTCCGCCGACCCCTGATACGCGAAGTCCAAGGTGTCGATGTCGTCACCGCCGTCCCAGATCTTCAGCAAACCGGGTCCGGTGCTCGATTCCTTGACAAGCGTATCATTGCCAGCCCCACCGTAGATGCTGTCGGCACCTTCCAGACTGTTTCCATCATACAATATGTCGTTGCCATCTTCGCCGGCGATGTAGTCGATCCCCGAGCCACCGCGCAGCACATCGTCGCCGCCGCCGCCCTTGATGGTGTCGTTGCCAGCGCCGCCGTCGATGGTGTTGTTGAAGACGCCCGAGGCCCAGAGCCAGTTGGCATTGGCATCGCCAATGATGTTGGCGCCGTTGTCGATGGAGACGTGTTCGATTCCCTGAATGATATCGCGATTGGTGTTCGTTTGGGTGATGAACCCCGTCGCAAGGTTGATCGTCCGGTTCCCGGTAACCGTCGTGTTAGACCAGACGAACCAGTCCTCGCCATCACCGCCGTACCAGCTTTCATTGCTCGTCGTATTGCTGAGCGTGTATTTGTAGAAAGTGTCGGACTCTGTGCCGCCGTAGAACTCGCTGGTCGAATTGTTGGTTGCGCCGTAGATCACGTCGCTGCCGCCGCCACCATAGATCGTGTCGGTTCCGCCGCCCGCATAGAGCACATCGTAGTCGTCGCCGCCATCAATGTAATCGTTGCCGAGGCCGCCATAGAGCGTGTCGCTGCCCGCGCCGCCCTTGAGCGTATCGGCGCCGTTGCCGCCATAGCCGACATCCGCACCGCCGCCGAGGATCATATAGTCATTGCGCGTCGTGCCGGTGACGGTTTCGGCTGCAGCACCGCCGTAGACGGCAAGAAAGTCATTGTTGGTAGCGGCGCTCCCCTGCACCCAGTCCTGCATGATCCAGCCCGACATATCGAGTGTCGTGGTGCCGCTGTCGGCAAGAAAGATGTAAAGTCGGTCATCCGACCCTGCGGCGTTGTTGCCGTCGATCACGGCATTCGGGCCAAGGCCAACGGCCTGCGCGCCGGTGATATAGACCGATTTTACCGAGTTCGTTCCGTTGGCATAGAACTCCAGTTCTTCAAAACCCGTCAGGGTACTGACGCGCAGGTCCCATGTGCCCGCGCCGTTCACTTCCAGCACGTCGGTACCTGTGCCGCCATAGAACCCGGCTGAGGCCAAGGTCGCCGTGGTGTTAATGACGATGCGGTCGTTGCCGTCATCGCCTTGCAACGTATCGACCCCGGACCCACCGAACAGTGTGTCGTCGCCCGCACCGCCCTTGAGGTAGTCGTCACCGCTTTCGCCCGCCAGCCAGTCGGCACCGGCGCCCCCTTTCAGCGTGTCGCCGTCGCCGCCGCCATAAAGCGTGTCGTTGTCGTCGCCCCCGTAAAGCAAGTCGATGCCTGTCCCGCCATACAGGATGTCGCTGCCGGCGCCCCCGTCCAGCGTGTCATTCCCGGCGTTGCCAGACAGGTTGTCGTTCCCGGCGTTGCCGATCAGATAGTTGGCATACTGGTTGCCGATGATGGTGTCATTGCCGCCCCCGGTGGTGGCGTTTTCGATGATCGTGCCAGCGGCCAGCGCCATGTTCTTGCTCAGCCCGCCGACGCTGGAGAAGGTGGGCCGCAGATCCGTGGTCAACGTGACGGTCAGGTTGATGGTCTGGTTGACGTTGTAGTTCGAGAAATCGACCGTATCGATGCCGTCGGCATCGACGATGGTGAAGAAGTTGGTCGCCGCCAGCGTCGAAAGCTGGTTGAACTGCCGGTTCACCGCCGCGCTGATGTTGGTGCCGACGCCATAGGTTGTATCGCCGTTGAAGGCGTTGTTGATGCCATAGCCCTGGCTGCCATAAAGCGCCTGCAAGGCAATGAAGTCTGCCGCCGAAGGCCCCAGCAGGCGGGCGTAGCTGTCATCGGAGAACTCGGTGTTTTCCGTCTGGTCCCAATAGGACATCATCGACTGCGCCCAGCTGTCGTTGGCGAACAGCGCGCTGTTGGCATAGGTCGGCGTCCCGCTGCCTGCGTTGTAGAGCCCCTGATGGCCAAGGCCCAGCGCATGGCCGATCTCGTGCAGGATGGTCTGGTAGGTATAGCCGTTGATGTTGGATTCGCCGCCTTGCCAGCCTGCGGCGACGTTGATGACCGAGACGTCGATCGGACCACCGGCGCCGGAATGGAATCGCGGCGCCTGCCACGCGCGGCCCGCGTCATTGTCGATGAAGAAAAAGTCGACCTCGTCCCCCGTTGACGTGGTTTCGACAAAGTCGATGCCCAGAAGCTCCTCGTAGAAGGCAAAGGCATCGCGGATCAGCGTCTGACGGGCGGCACTGACGCCGTTCGTATCGGTGTAGGTGCCGTAGTAGGTGGCGACCCCGCCAGAAGGCGTGCCGGTCACGTTGTAACGCAGCACCCCGCTGTTGGCGCCGGTGCCTGTGTTGGTCACGTTGTAATACTGCACGCTCTGATTGCCGAACTGCTGCCAGAATGTGACGCGCAGATAATCGGCCAGGGACTGCAGCGACACTGCCGGGCCCGGCGCGCCAAGGTTGCCGGCGCTGTCCGACCCTGCCGAAAGGCAGGCCATGCACGAGCAGCCTTGCATCGGCGTCATCTGATCCGCGCCGATGTCGAGTTCGGCCAAGGCGTAAAGCCCGGCGCCACCCGTGGCGAAGCTGGCGAATTCGGTTGTGGTCTGCCCCATGGTGATGCCAAGCGGCGCATAGGTGCGCAGGGCGAGGTCCAGAAGGTCGCCCCCGGACGGTGCGCCACCTTCGTCGCGGGCGGCAAGCGAATCACCCGGAGCGGACTCGGACAGCACCGATTCGCCGTCGGCCAGCGCGCGGCCAAGTTCATCGACGGGCAAGACTTCAGGGTCGGCTGGGGTGGGCAAAAGGCCGGTGAAATCAAATTCGGCCGTTTCTGCGGGGGCTTGCCCCAGATTCTTGGGGAACACGGTCATAACGCTTCGTCCTTTTTCAAATTTCGGGCCAGGCACGGCCTTGGTCAGCGCCGCCACAAAAGGCGGTAACTTGTCTTAATTTTCGTCGTCACCTTCTTAAGACACAATATCAACACCCAAAGGTCTGGTTTGCCAACTGCAATTTCGGGCGTTGCGGAAAACCTTACCCGTGGCGCCAGGCCCGTTGACCCGTGGCAGGTGATGCGACAGGGTCGGCCCAGCCGCTGCCCAAGGGAGGTTGCCCCGCCATGGACCCCGCCACCGCCGCCCGGCCGATGGTCATACCAGCCGCTCCGCCACGGGGCGGGCTGCAGGTTTATCGTCTGCGGTCGCCGCAGGTGGCGCTGGCGGTAATGGTGCAGCTGAGCGCCTCCGCCCCGGCCTTTGCCAGCCAGCGGTTCGGCACCTGGGCTCGGGTGCTGGTCGGGCAGGTCAACCGGGGCGATTACCTGATCCTTGGCCGCGATGGCCAGCCGGTCGGCTTTGCCGGATGGTTCGCCGCCCGCAAGGCCGATGCCGAAGCCTGGCTGGAACGCGAGGCCGACATCCCGGTCGCCCCGCCGAACGAGGCCGATTGTGCGGTGATGAATGCCTTCATGGCGCCGTCGCCCGAGGCGTCACGCTATCTGCGTGAAGGGTTTCTGATGCAGATTCCAACCCTGTCGATGATCTATGCCAAGCGCGTCAAGGACGGCAAACGCCGCCTTGCCCGCGTGCCGAACCCGCGCCGCACGGTCTGAACGGATCAGAGCGCCGGGCCGGGGTCGATGGGTGAGCCATCGGTGAACCGCGCAAGGCGAAAGCGGCGCAGGTCGTGGCCGGGCGGTTGGCCCGCCGCCATGTCGGCCAGCACGCGGCCCACTCCGGGGCCGATGCCAAAGCCGTGCCCGCTCATCCCCGTGGCCACGATAAGGCCCGGCAGCGCTGCAACGTGGTCGATCACCGGCACCACATCGGGCATGGTGTCGATCATCCCGGCCCATGCGGTGCGAACCCGCAGCGGCCCCGCCCCCGGAAAGGCCCGGCGAAAGGCGGCGTGGGCGCGGTCCAGCGCCGGGCGGCTGGGCGCGGGGTTCAGAATGCGGCACGCCTCGAACGGCGAAGGCGCGGTCCA
>JAUXPG010000235.1 GCA_030683915.1 Gemmobacter sp. | reverse complement strand
CGCGTCCTGCTTCGGATAGTGCGACAAGGTGAATTTGTGCGGTGCCGTCATGGTTCGTCCTCCCGTACGAAAAGGGCCGCCAAGGTGTTCCCTGGACGGCCCGTCTGGCGTTCAGCCTTGGCGTTTCTTCAAGACCTCGGGCATCTCTGCCCTGTGGAACCCCTCGAAAGCAGCGTTGCGTTCGAACGGGTAGCGTTGCGTCCAGGTCTGCCGCTTGTTCGGTGCGCCGCCATCCACACGCAGGCATGTCCCGGTGACATAGGCCGCCGCAGGCGACAGAAGATAGGTGATCGCGGCCGAGATTTCCGCCTCGGTCCCGTAACGGCCGAGCGGCACCAGATCGGCATAGTCGAGAAGGCGCTGTGTGATGTGCGGTTCGTACTTGTCGAACCCAGACGAGGCGATGCCCCCCGGCGCAACCGAATTGACCCGCACCCCCGAGTGCGCCCATTCGCAGGCGGCGGTTTCGGTCAGGGTGAACATCCCGCCGCGCGCGGCCCCGGAGTGGGCGAACTCGGGCCAGCCGTTCCAGATGTCGGCGATGATGTTGACGATGGCACCGCCGTTCGCCTCCATCCAGCGGGTATAAACCTCGCGCATGAAGATGAAACCGCCCGTCAGGTTGTTGCGGACAACCGCCTCGAACCCCTTGGTCGAAATGGTCTTCATTTCCGTGCGGTACTGACCGCCCGCGTTGTTCACCAGCCCGTCGATGCGCCCGTTGGCAGCAAGGACCGCCTCAATTGTGGCAATGACGCTGGCCTCGTCACGGACGTCGCAAACATGCGCGGTAACCGCGCCGCCATCTTCGGTGATTTCGGCAACCACGGTCGCCAGTTTGTCGGGGTTGCGCCCGACGATGACGACATCAGCCCCCAGATGCGCCAGTTCATGTGCGGTACAGCGCCCGATGCCGGACCCGCCCCCGGTGACGATGATGGTCTTGCCGCGGAAAAGGCCGGGGGCATAGACGGAATTGTAAGGCATGCGTTCCTCCTCAGGCAGCCGAGATGCCGCCGTTCAGGCTAATGGTCTGGCCGGTCAGCTTGGCGGCGGCAGGGCTGGCGAGGAACACGATCAGTTCGGCCATATCCTCGGCATTCACCACACCCAACTGTGCCATCTGCGTGGCCTTGGCGAACAGCTTGCCGGAAAACGCCCCCGACATGACCTTTTCATGCGTCAACGTGCCTTCGATGATCGAGGGGGTGATGCAATTGACCCGGATGCCGTTGCGCTTGGCCTCCATCGCCAGCGCGCGCGAGAACATCATGATCGCGGCCATCATGCCGCCGATGATGGTTTCACCCGGCGTCGTCACCTTGCCGGCATCTGAGGCGATGTTGATGATGACGCCGCTTTCCCGGGCGCGCATCCCGTCGATCACCACGCGGGACATTAGGAAATGCGCCATGGCCTGGGTTGTAACCATGCCCGGAATGTCGCGGATATCCAGCGTGTGGAACAGGTTGGGATAGGGAAAGGCGCTGACGGTCGAGTTCACCAGCACATCCGTTCCACCAAAAGCCGCATCCATCGCCGCGCCGATGGCGATCGCCTCGTCCACCTGGTTGGCGTCCCCGGCTATGAATTCGACTCGCGCACCCGGCGCCGCAGCCAGCACGGCCGCCCGCGCCCGTGCGCCGCGTTCGGCATTGCGCCCGTTTATGCCGATGCAGGGGGCGCCTGCCCGGGCAAACCGGGTTGCCGTAGCCAACCCGACGCCCGCCGTTCCCCCGGTGATCAGCACGCGGGCCTTGTCTAGGGGAACGGGATTTCGGTGGTGAGTCGGGGTCATCGATCATGCTCCGTATGTCGCTGAGACCGATGATAGTTAATCAGCTTATCATATGCAACAACACAAGAAGCCCCACTCGCTTCCGTTGCGTCACGCCGCGCGCTTGCGAGCCTCCATCGATTCGATCATCGCTTCCAGCCGGACATTGAGCAACTCGTCCTTGTAGAAAGACTCATCCGCCACGTCGCCTTCAAAGAACATCGACTGGCGGCCGTATTTCTTGGCGCTGTCGGCGATCAGGAACTGGCTGTTCGTCATGCCCCGGCAGGTGCGCGAGGCATGGCACACCACACCGTCGATGGCGAACTTGTCGCACAGCTTCTCAATCTCGCCAATCATGATCGGGGCACCGTGGTTGTTGGGGCAGACAAGGTAGTTCTGCGCCATGCCCAGGACGGGATCGTTCAGGTCGATTAGTTGCGGTTCCTGCCAGAACGACATGTGCGTGTAACGCCCTGCCACTACAGCTGCATTCACGGCTGCAAACTTGTCGGCCAGCCAGCCGACCTTGTTCCAGTTCATCATGCCGTCAAAGAACAGTCGGTACTTCTCGTCCTTGACCGCGCCTTCGCCGCGGGCGACCCGCTCGACGATCTCGTCCTTCACGCCCTGGAAATAGTCGACGATGTTCTGGTCGCCGGGCAGGAAGCTCATCGGCGCGATCGACACGATCCAGTCAAAGAAACTGGCGGGTGCCGGGTTAGCTGTGCACAGGTCCATCCCCTCCAGCCGCAGTTCGGCGGCCTTTTTGATGTACCCCATGGTTTCCTTCAGCCGGTCGAAATCGAACCGGCGGCCGGTGTGTTCTTCCAGAAACTTCGTCAGTTCGATCAACTGGTCGGCCACATAGCGCGAGCGTTCGTGCCATTCGGTGCCTTGCATGTAGCCGGCATCCGCCCGCCCGCCCCAAAGCAGCGGGATCGAGATGGTCATCATCGGAACCTTCTTGCCGAAAATCCGATAGGTGATGTCATCCCATTGCTGGCCCGAGGAACAATAGGGATAAGCATTGATGATCATGTCCGGCGGCGGCAGTTTCATCATCTGCTGCACCATCGGGTCTTCCATCGACAGGCTGGAGGTGCCCGCCTTGATCTTGTCGATCTCGATCAGGATCTGGCCGATGTGGGTGCGGGCATAGGAACACAGTTCCCGGTCATAGCCGTACTGTTCACCGCGCGCCTGGGCCACATCCTCGCGATGGCGCGCGGCCAGCATGGCGGACCACGCCTCGCCATGCACCCAGACCAGATCGTGCGCATGGAAGAACGGTGGAATGTAGGTACCGTTGTACCAGACAACCTTTTTCCCGTTTTCCTTGGCGGCGAACACCCCGCCCCAATAGTCGTTCACCAGCTTCGAGCCGAAGCGGGTGCTTTTCAGCTTGTTGGCGCGTTCGCCGTTGCCAAAGACCGGGGCGGCCGAGGTGGGATGGTCCATGGTGATCTGCATCTGTCCGGTTCCTTTTACGATGTGTCAGGCGGGCACGGCGGCACGACGGCGCGCGATTTCGATAAAGGTTTCCACCCGGGTCTTGAGCGATTCGATCGGCATTTCCTCGTGCTCGGTCTCGATCATCAAGTGCGGGATGCCGGCTGTGTCGAAAGCCGCCTTGATCTCGGGGTAGAAATACATGTGCGGTTCGCAGAACTTGACCATCAGCACGATCAGCCCTTGGGCACCTGAACGCTGCACGGCGCCGAGAAGGTAGTCTTCCCAGTCCATCCCCTGCACGTTGCGGGTGGGACAAGGCAGGCGACGGTTCTTGTCTACATACCAGCGTGTCATCGCCTCCACCGGCTCAAGCGTTTCGTCCATGTCGGCATGAACGTAGCGCCAGCCTGTATAGAGGTCGTCATCAACGACCACGCCGCCGCAGGTTTCAATAAGGTCCAGAATCTCGGGTTTGGGCGCGTGGCACAAATGGCCAGACAGATAGACCTTAACCCTATGTCCTGACGGCCCCTTGCGCGACAGGTCGGCGATCAACC
>JAUXPG010000183.1 GCA_030683915.1 Gemmobacter sp. | reverse complement strand
AGATTTGGGGGTGTTTGCGCAGAGGTGACGGGGTGCTCACGACGAAACAAGGCACCCATGCGGCGATGTCGCGAGGTGTGGCAACAGTTTGTTCACCCTTGAGCATGATAAGTGGCGCGACAGACCGTGCGCGCGGTGCGATTTCAACCACAGAGAATGTTCTTGACTTTGAGAACGCCTTAAAGTAGAAGAAGGGCATGCTAGAAGAAGTGGGTCAGCGGCGACGGGAAACCGGGCGCCGCTTTCGCATTTCCCTCGTGCGGAGTGCATGAGAGGCAGGTTCGAACAACCATGACAATCCACACTCCCGTACCACACGGCGGGTCTTCGCGGGATGAAGCCGCCGAGGCCCTGGAACTGTTTGATCTGGCCAGCACGATCTTGCGGCGCATCCTGGACGAGGCGACGGGGGCTGCCTCGGACGGGACGGCGCGGGAACTGGCCACCTATACCAAGGATGTCAGCGGCGCCTTGAAGACGCTGATCACGGAGAGACAGCATGTTGAAAAACTTCGCCGAGACGCCGGAGACTTGGGCTGCGGCCGGGACTTCGACCTTGACGCGGCGCGCGATGAGATCGGGCGCCGCCTGGCTTGCCTCCGCGACGGCGGACCAGATTGACGCGTTTCTGGGCGGGCTGGGCGATGCGACATTGGCCGCGCTGCCGTGGATTTTCGAGTTCTGGGCGCTGCCACACCAGTTGCCGCCCGAAGGCGCCTGGAAGACCTGGGTGATCATGGGCGGGCGCGGTGCGGGGAAGACCCGGGCGGGGTCTGAATGGGTGCGCGCCGAGGTCGAGGGCGGCAAGCCCGGTGATCCGGGCCGGTCGCGTCGGGTGGCGCTGGTTGGGGAAACCATCGATCAGGTGCGCGAGGTGATGGTGTTTGGTGAAAGCGGCATTCTGGCCTGTTCGCCGCCCGACCGCCGCCCTGAATGGCAGGCCGGGCGGCGCCGTCTGGTCTGGCCCAACGGGGCCGTGGCCGAGGTCTATTCCGCGCATGAGCCCGACAGCTTGCGTGGCCCGCAGTTCGATGCCGCCTGGGTGGACGAATTGGCCAAGTGGAAGAAGGCCGAGGCGGCATGGGATCAGCTGCAGTTCGCGCTGCGGCTGGGGACGCATCCGCGGCAGGTGGTGACGACAACGCCGCAGAATGTGGCGGTGCTGAAATCGATCCTGCGGAACCCGTCAACGGTGATCACCCATGCTCCGACCGAGGCGAACCGGGCCTATCTGGCCAGTTCGTTCCTCGAAGAGGTGCGCGCCCGCTACAAAGGCAGCCGGCTGGAACGGCAGGAACTGGACGGGGTGTTGCTGGAGGACACCGAAGGCGCGCTTTGGACCCACGGCCTGTTGGACGGGGCGCGGGTGGATCGCGCGCCGCGGCTGGACCGGATTGTGGTGGCTGTTGATCCGCCGGTGACCGGGGGCGCACATTCCGACGAATGCGGCATCGTGGTCGCCGGGGTGGTGATGGATGGCCCGCCGCAGGATTGGCGCGTCATCGTGCTGGAGGATGCGACGCTGGCCGGTGCCAGCCCGCAGCGGTGGGCCGAAGTGGCGGTGGACGCCTTTGGGCGGCACGGCGCGGACCGGATTGTGGCAGAGGTCAATCAGGGCGGGCAGTTGGTCACCGACCTGATCCGCAACATCGACGGGGTTGTGGCGGTCAAGGCGGTGCGCGCGACAGACCGCAAGGCCGCGCGGGCCGAGCCGGTGGCCGCGCTTTACGAGCAGGGGCGGGTCAAACATCTGGCCGGGCTGGGGGTGCTGGAGGACCAGATGTGCCGCATGACGGTGCAGGGGTACAAGGGCAGCGGCAGCCCTGATCGGGTGGACGCGCTGGTCTGGGCGATCACCGAACTGGTGATTGAGCCCGCCAAGGCGCGGCGGGGCGCCCCGCGTGTGCGTGGCCTGTAAAGGCGCGACCGAATTGCACAACAGATGACGCAGGGGGCGGCCCGGCTGATGGCCCGGGCGCCGGCCTGCTGCTGTCCAGAGGGTTGAGGAGCGGCGGATGGTTTTCGGATTTGGGAAGGCGGCGGCGCCGGTGGTGCCGGAGGTCAAGGCCAGTGCCACTGGGCCGGTGATCGCGTTTCAGGGCAGCGGGCGCGTGGCCTGGAGCCCGCGCGACCCGGTGTCGCTGACGCGCAACGGATTTCTGGCCAATCCGGTGGCGTTCCGGGCGGTCAAGCTGATTGCCGAAACTGCGGCGGCGCTGCCGCTGGTGGTGCAAGATTGCGAGCGGCGGTATGAGGTTCATCCGGTGCTGGACCTGATCCGGCGGCCGAACCCCGTGCAGGGCAAGGCCGATTTCTTCGAGGCGGTCTATGGCCAGTTGCTTTTGTCCGGCAATGCCTATGTCGAGGCGGTGCCGTGGACTGCAGGCGGCCCGGCCGAACTGCATGTGCTGCGGTCGGACCGGATGAGCCTGATCCCCGGCGCCGATGGCTGGCCGGTGGCCTATGATTACACTGTGGGCAACCGCAAGCACCGCTTTGACATGACGGCTGGGGTGGCGCCGATCTGTCATGTGCGGGCCTTTCACCCGCAGGATGACCACTATGGCTTTTCGCCGATGCAGGCGGCGGCGGTGGCGCTGGACGTGCATTCAAGTGCCAGCCGCTGGTCCAAGGCGTTGCTGGACAATGCCGCGCGGCCGTCGGGCGCGATCGTCTATCGCGGCGCCGACGGGCAGGGTGCGCTGAGCGCCGAGCAGTATGAGCGGCTGGTGGCGGAGATGGAGAGCCACCACATGGGCGCGCGCAACGCGGGGCGCCCGATGTTGCTGGAAGGGGGACTGGACTGGAAGCCGATGGGGTTCAGCCCGAGTGACATGGAATTCCACAAGACCAAGGAGGCTGCGGCACGCGACATCGCCATTGCCTTTGGTGTGCCGCCGATGCTGCTGGGCGTCACCGGCGACGCCACCTATGCCAATTATCAGGAGGCAAACCGGGCGTTCTTTCGGCTGACCGTGTTGCCCTTGGTTACCAAGGTTTCGGCCGCGCTGGGGCATTGGCTGTCGGCGTTTGGTGGCGACAGCGTGGAATTGAAGCCCGATCTGGATCAGGTGCCGGCCCTTGCCGTCGAGCGGGATGCCCAATGGGCGCGGGTGGCGGCGGCAGAGTTCCTGACCGTTGCCGAAAAGCGCAGCCTGTTGGGCCTTCCGCCGATGCCGGAGGAGGCATGACGACGCGCAAATCGGGGGGGTCGCGGTTTCTTTACGACAGTTTCGACGCGGCAGCCGCGCGGATCGAGGCCAACGAACGGGTGGCCGAGGAGCGTTGGGTCGCGCTGGAGCGGCGGCTTGGCCAGATTGACGATGCGCTGGAGCGGCTGGAGCGGCGCATCTGGGTAGGGGTTTACGGGGTGGCCGCGTTTTTGCTGGCGCAGGGCGCGGAGGCCATCCTGAGGACGGCGCTGAAATAGGAGGCAGAATGGGTTGGGATGACGGGGGCGATGCGGGCGGCCTGGAGCGCAAGTTCCACCGGCCCGAGGCCGGGTTGGCCGTGGACGCGGGGCAGCGGATTTCCGGCTATGCCTCGGTGTTCGGGGCGGCTGATCATGGCGGCGATGTGGTGATGCCGGGTGCCTATGCCGCCAGTCTGGCGGCGCTGAAGGCAGCGGGGCGCGGGGTCAAGATGCTGTGGCAGCATGATCCAGCGCAACCGATCGGTGTCTGGGACGAGGTGCGCGAGGATGACCGCGGCCTTTGGGTGTCGGGGCGGTTGTTGCCCGAGGTTGCCAAAGGCCGCGAGGCGGCGGCGTTGATCGCGGCAGGAGCGGTGGACGGATTGTCCATCGGATACCGCACGAAGCGCGCGGAGAAGGACGGCAAAGGGCGCAGGCTGCTGGCCGAGGTGGAATTGTGGGAAGTGTCGTTGGTGACGTTTCCCATGTTGAGCCAGGCGCGGGTACAGGCCAAGGCCGACCCGGGGCTGGATCTGGTCGGGCGGCTTGCACAGGCATTTGCCGAGGCCCGGCGGGACTTGGCGGGCCGCTGAGGCCCTTTTTTCGGAAAGGTGGAACGAATGACCGAGCATCCTCGGGCCGGAGAAGGCATGTCCGGTGAGGCGGCCCGCGCAATGTCGGGTTTTCTTATCGAATTCAATGGCTTTCAGGCCGAAGTGAAGAAGAGACTGCAACAAACGGAAGAGCGTGTGATGAACCTGGACCGCAAGAATTTCTCGGGCCGCCCGGCGCTGTCGATGGCTGCGGATGTCGAAGTGCCGCACCGCAAGGCGTTTGACGCCTATTTGCGCGTCGGTGACGACGACGGGCTGCGGGGGCTGGTGCTGGAAGGCAAGGGGTTGAACACCGCCGTCAACGCCGAGGGCGGCTATCTGGTCGACCCGCAGACCGCCGACAGCATTCGCGCGGTGCTGAAGAACACCTCGTCGCTGCGGTCGGTGGCGAATGTGGTGCAGGTGGAAGCCACGAGCTTTGATGTGCTGGTGGACCGGGGCGACGTGGGCCATGGCTGGGGCGCCGAGACGGCTTCGGTGACCGAGACGGGGGCGGCGCAGATCGAACGCATCAGCATTCCGCTGCACGAGCTGAATGCGATGCCGAAGGCGAGCCAGCGGTTGCTGGACGACGCGGCGTTCGACATCGAGGGCTGGCTGGCCGGACGCATCGCGGACAAGTTTTCGCGCGCCGAGGCTGCGGCCTTCATCAGCGGAGATGGCGACAACAAACCGACCGGATTTCTGGACCACGGAAAGGTGGCTGATGCGTCGTGGTCCTGGGGCAGCCTGGGCTATGTGGCGACGGGGGTGTCGGGCGATTTCGACGGCACCAACCCGGCGGATGCGGTGGTCGATCTGGTCTATGCGCTGGATGCGAGTTACCGCGCCAATGGCACCTTCGTGATGAACTCCAAGACCGCCGGCGCGGTGCGCAAGATGAAGGATGCCGATGGCCGGTTCTTGTGGTCGGACGGTATGGCAGCGGGGGAACCGGCGCGACTGATGGGGTATCCGGTGCTGATCGCCGAAGATATGCCCGACATCGCCGCGGGCAGCTTTGCCATCGCGTTCGGTGATTTCAAGGCCGGTTACACCATCGCGGAACGCCCGGACCTGCGGGTTCTGCGTGACCCCTTCAGCGCCAAGCCGCATGTGCTGTTCTACGCCACCAAACGCGTGGGCGGCGACGTGAGCGACTTCGCAGCAATCAAGCTGCTGCGGTTCGCCGTGTCGTAAGCGCGACCCGAAGGGTCGGGGGGGCAGCCCCGGCCTGTGGGGACAAGGCGCGCATCTGTGAACGGTGCTGTCTAGCATACCCCCTCCGCCCGAGCGGTGCCGGGGTGCGCGCCTGACGCGGAGGTGGGGAAGGAGAGCGGAAATGAGGCTTACGGAAACGGAGGGCGTGCCGGACGCGGCGCTGCCGGTGCAGGCGATGAAAGAGCATTTGCGGCTGGGGTCGGGGTTCGCAGATGACGGGATGCAGGATGTGTTGATCCGGGGCTATGTCCGGGCGGCCCTTGCCGCAGTGGAAGGGCGGATCGGCAAGGCACTGATCTTGCGCCGGTTTTCTCTGGCCCTGACCCGGTGGCGGGATGGGGCGGCACAGCCACTGCCGGTCGCGCCGGTCGCGTCTGTGGCGTCGGTGGCCGTTGTGGACGGGGCCGGGGCGGCGGTGGAGGTGCCCGCAAGTCGGTGGCGGCTGGAGGCCGATCTGCATCGCCCGAAACTGGTGGCGAAGGGCGCGCTGTTGCCCGAGGTGCCACATGGCGGGCGGGCCGAGGTGGTTTTCGAGGCGGGGTTCGGCGCATGGGATGCGGTGCCAGCTGACCTGCGGCAGGCGGTGATGCTGTTGGCCGCGCAATACCACGAGTTGCGCCACGAAGGCGGGGTTGCGGCCATGCCCTTTGGTGTGAT
Source organism: Gemmobacter sp. (assembly GCA_030683915.1). Taxonomy (GTDB): domain Bacteria; phylum Pseudomonadota; class Alphaproteobacteria; order Rhodobacterales; family Rhodobacteraceae; genus Wagnerdoeblera. The sequence continues at coordinate 2,763 of JAUXPG010000183.1, read as the reverse complement.
GGCGCTGATCGAGCGGTGGCGCACAGTGCGGGTTCTGGGGGGCGGCGCATGACCTTTCGGCTGAACCGCGCGCTGGTTCTGGAAGCGCGCGAGGACGCTCCGGATGGGGCAGGCGGGTTGGTGGTCAACTGGGCGGCGCTGGGCACGCTTTGGGCCGCCGTGATGCCCGGCATGGGGCGCGAAGGTGGCGACGAGGGGGTGAGCACAGGCGAAGTGACCTGTCGGATTGTGGTGCGGGGCGCGCCGGTGGGGGCGCCGTCGCGCCCGGTTGCGGGGCAACGCTTTCGCGACGGCGCGCGGGTGTATCGTATCCTTGCGGTGACCGAAGCCGACCCTGCAGCGCGGTACCTGACGTGTTTTTCCCGCGAGGAGGTGCCGGCATGAGCTATGGCAGTGCGGCGGCCCTTCAAGCAGCGGTGTATGCGCGTTTGGCCGATGACCCCGGTCTTGCGGGCGTGCCGGTGTTGGACGCAGTGCCCGGCGGGCAGGCGCCTGAAACCTACGTGCTGATCGGGCCGGAGGAGGTGCGCGACGCGTCCGATTCCACTGGACCGGGCGCGGATCACCGTCTGGCCGTCAGCGTGGTCAGTCGCGCGGCGGGGTTTGCCGTGGCGAAGGCCATCGCGGTTGCGGTGTCGGATGCCCTGAGTGGCGCGACGCTGGCCTTGGCGCGCGGGCGGTTGGTGGGGCTTTGGTTCCTCACGGCGCAGGCGCGCAAGTTGGACAATGGCGCCGTGCGGCGGGTCGATCTGGTGTTTCGCGCGCGGGTCGAAACCTGAGAGGTTTCACTAATCGAACAATTCTGCGGTCGCCTGCTGCATTGGCGGCCCATGAACCCTATAAAACCGGAGAAAACGATGGCGGTGCAGAACGGCAAGGACCTTTTGCTGAAGGTCGATCTTTCGGACGACGGACAGTTCGAGACGGTGGCGGGCCTGCGGGCGACGCGCATCAGCTTCAACGCCGAGACTGTGGATGTGACCAGCCTGGAGTCGGCCGGCGGCTGGCGCGAGCTGCTATCGGGGGCAGGGGTGAAAAGCGCCGCGATCTCCGGCTCGGGGGTGTTTCGGGATGCGGCGACCGATGCGCGGGCGCGGCAGATATTCTTCGACGGCGAGACACCGGACTTTCAGGTGGTGATCCCCGATTTCGGCGTGGTCGAAGGGCGTTTCCAGATCACCAGCATCGAATATGCCGGCAGCCACAATGGCGAGGCGACCTATAGTCTGAGCCTTGCCTCCGCCGGTGCGCTGGAGTTCGTCGCGCTGTGACGGGCAACCCTTGGGCCGGTGAGGTGGTGCTGCGTCTGGACGGGCGCGACCAAGTGGCGAAGCTGACACTGGGCGCGCTGGCCGAGATGGAGGCGGCCCTTGCAGCGGGCAGCCTGATCGAGGTGGTGGAGCGGTTCGAGGCGGGCCGTTTCACCGCGCGCGACGTGATCGCGGTGTTGGTGGCGGGTTTGCGGGGCGGCGGTTGGCAGGGGTCGGCTGCGGAGCTTGCCTGTGCAGAAATCGGGGGCGGGCCGGTCGAAGGTGCGCGGGTGGCGGCGCGGCTGCTGGCCCGGGCCTTTGCGCTGCCTGAGGAGGCGTCATGCGGCGGATCGACTGGGCCGGGCTAATGCGGGTGGGCCTTGGTCCGCAGTCGGCGGGTGGGCTTGGGCTGCGGCCACAAGAGTTCTGGCGGCTGAGTCCGGTGGAGTTGCGGATCATGCTGGGAATGGCCGGAGAGGCGGCGCCAGTCGGGCGCAACCGGCTGGAGGCGCTGATGGCGGCGTTCCCGGATGGCAGGAAAGGAGGCGGGAATGGCGGAACTTGACAGTCTGGCCGAACAGGTCGCGGCGCTGGAGCTTTCGTTGGGTGGGGCCACTGGCCTTGTGGCGGCGTTCGATGGCGAGTTGCGGCGGATGTCGGAGAGCCTCGTGCTCACGGGACGCGAGGTGAATACGCTGAGCACCGGGATTGGTGGCGGCTTGCGGAGGGCGTTCGACGGGTTGGTGTTTGACGGGATGAAACTGTCGGACGCGTTGAAGACGGTCGCAAAGTCGATGGTTGACAGCGTTTACAACGTGGCGATGCGGCCCGTGCAAAATGCGGTGGGTGGGGCGATTGCCGGAAGCATCGGGGCGCTGTTTCAAGGCATGATGCCGTTCGCCCAAGGTGGCGCCTTCAGTCAGGGGCGGGTGATGCCCTTTGCGCAAGGCGGGGTCGTCACAGCGCCGACCGCATTTCCGATGCGCGGTGGCACCGGGTTGATGGGCGAGGCGGGGCCGGAGGCGATCATGCCGCTGGCGCGCGGTGCTGACGGGCGGCTGGGGGTAATGGCGGCAGGCGGCGGGCGGGCGGTGAATGTGGTGATGAACATCACCACCCCGGATGCTGATGGGTTCCGGCGCAGCCAAAGCCAGATTGCCGCGCAGATGAACCGGGCGCTGGCGCGCGGGCAGAGGAACGGTTGACATGGCATTCCACGAAGTAAGGTTTCCGGCCAACTTGAGTTTCGGTTCGGTCGGCGGGCCAGAGCGGCGCACGGAAATTGTGACGCTGGCCAACGGATTTGAGGAACGCAACAGCCCTTGGGCCCATTCGCGGCGCCGGTATGACGCGGGGCTTGGGTTGCGGTCACTGGATGACGTGGCCGCGTTGGTGGCGTTCTTTGAGGCGCGCAGCGGGCAGTTGCACGCCTTTCGCTGGAAGGACTGGGCCGATTTCAAGTCCTGCGCGCCAAAGGGCGTGCCTGATGACATGGACCAGATCCTCGGTCAGG
>JAUXPG010000112.1 GCA_030683915.1 Gemmobacter sp. | reverse complement strand
CCATCCTCAAGGGCCGCGCCCTGCGGTGAAGGCGGCGGTCAGATTTCCTCAGGCAGGTCCACGACCAGACGGCCCCCGGCAATATCCACCGTCGGCACCACCGCGCGGGTGAAGGGCAGCATCAGCGATTGCTTCATCCCCGTCCCGAACACCTCGATCACATCGCCCGCGCCGTGGTTCAGCACGCCCTGCACCTGCCCCAGCACGGTGCCACCGGCATCCAGCACCGTCAGGCCGATCAGGTCGGCATGATAGAATTCGTCGTCCTCCAGCGCGGGCAGCTTGGCGCGGTCGGCAAACAACTGCGTGCCTTTCAGCGCCTCGGCATCATCGCGCGTGGAAACCCCCGACAACCGGGCCGACAGCCCGTTCGGAATCACCCCGGTCAGGGTCACGGCAAAGCTGCGCTTGCCGTCCTCGGTGAACAGCGGCGCATACCCGGCAATCCCGGCAGGGTCGGCGGTAAAGCTTTTCAACCGCACCTCGCCCTTGACGCCAAAGGCGCCAACGATGGCGCCGACGCAGACACGATCCGTCATCGTTTTCTTGCTCCGACAGCGCGCAGGCGCCGAAAAGAACCTGCCGCCCGGCGGGCGGACAGCGCAATCCGGCCCGCCCGGTCAGGGGCGTGCCGGAACCGGATATCACTCGGTCGCGGCAGCAGCGGCCTTCTTGGCCTTCTCGGCGGCGCGCGCCTGCGCCTTCTTGCCGGGAATGGCCGCCTTGGGGTTGCTGCGCTCGGTCTTCGGGCGCACACCGGCGGCTTCGAGGAAACGAGCCACGCGGTCGGTCGGCTGGGCGCCAAGGCTCAGCCAGTGCTGCACGCGCTCGACATCCATCTTGACGCGGCCTTCGTTGTCCTTGGCCAGCAGCGGGTCATAGACCCCCAGCTTCTCGATGAAGCGGCCATCGCGCGGCATACGGCTGTCCGAGGCGACGATGGCATAGTGCGGGCGCTTCTTGCTGCCACCACGGGCCAGGCGGATTTTCATGGACATGGGGTTTCTCCTTTGAATTCCATGGATTTGGGCGGGATCGCCCGAGGGTTAGGATTGTAGTTTCTCGTGATGCCGGATGACTTCCGAGATGATGAACGCCAGAAACTGTTTGGCGAATTCGGGGTCCAGATCAGCCTCTTGCGACAGCCGTTCCAGACGTTCGATCTGCCGCGCCTCGCGCGCGGGGTCACTGGGGGGCAGGTCATGCGCGGCCTTCAGCCTGCCCACGGCCTGCGTGTGCTTGAACCGCTCGGCCAGCGTATAGACCAGAATGGCATCCAGCCGGTCGATGCTTTCGCGGTGTTCGCGCAGCAGGGCTGCGGCGCGGGTGGTGGCGTCGGTCACGTGGGCCTCCGGGGTCATGCATAAGCCTCCATCCCGCCATCAGCCAAGGCATCGGCCGACGGGTGGCGCCAGATGATGGTTTCGCCATATTGCTCGTGGACGAAGCTGCCATCGGGCACGCAGCCCATACGACGGGCAAGCGCGGCGCTGCGGGTGTTCCTCGGGTCGATCAGGCTGATCGCGGTGGCCCAGCCCAACACGCCATAGGCATAGGCGCGCGCGGCGGTGGCCGCCTCATGGGCATAACCCTTGCCCTCGGCTTCGGGCGACCACACCGACCACGCGATTTCCGGTTCGGGCCACCCTTCGGGATACCACGGGCCGGTGGTGCCCAGCGGTGCATCCGTGGCCTTGTCGCAGAACACGAACACCCCGTACCCGCGATGCACCCAATGGCCGGTCATGCTGCAAAACCCGCGCCATGCCAGCGTGCGCCCGTTCGGCCCGCCGACAAACCCCGCGCGGGGCGAGGCGGCAAAGGCCGCAAAGGTATCGAAATCCGACGCCTGCAACCCGCGCAGCCGCAACCGCTCCGTTTCCAGAACGGGCACGCCTGTCAGCGCGGGGGGCGGGTGCAAGGTCATTTCTTCTTGCCGAACCCAAGGCCCGACAACCCGCCCGGCAGCTTCAGCCCGCCAAGCCCGCCCGGCATCCCGCCGCCAAGCCCCGGCATCTTCATGCCTTCGCCCATGCCGCGGCCCAGTTCGGCCAACTGGTCCGGCGTCATCTTGGCCGGGTCGGGCATGCCGCCCTTGCCCATCATCTGCTTGATCGCGGCCTTGACCATGCCGCCCTTGCCCATCTTCTTCATCATGTCCGCCATCTGGCGGTGCATCTTCAGCAGACGGTTCAGCTCGGCCACATCCAGCCCGGCGCCCTGCGCGATGCGCTTCTTGCGGCTGGCCTGCAACATGTCGGGATTGGCGCGTTCCTTCTTGGTCATCGACTGGATCAGCGCGATCTGGCGCCGCAGCATGCGGTCGTCAAAGCCCGCCTCTTCGGCGGCCTTGGCGGCCTTGGCCATGCCGGGCATCATGCCCATCAGGCCCTGCATGCCGCCCATCTTCATCATCTGCTCCAGTTGCAGACGCATGTCGTTCATGTTGAACAGGCCCTTGGAGAACCGGCGTGCCATACGCTCGGCCTGTTCGGATTCAAAGCTTTCGCGCGCCTTTTCCACCAGCGCGACGATATCGCCCATCCCGAGGATGCGGCCCGCCACGCGCTCGGCCTCGAACGGCTCCAGCGCGTCGGACTTCTCGCCAAGGCCGACAAACCGGATCGGCTTGCCGGTGACGGCACGCATGCTCAGCGCCGCGCCACCGCGCCCGTCGCCATCCATCCGGGTCAGCACCACGCCGCTGATGCCCACCTTGGCGTCAAATTCCTGCGCCACCTCGACCGCGACCTGCCCGGTCAGCCCGTCGACGACCAGAAGCGTCTCGCGCGGGGACGTCGCGTCGCGCACCTGCGCGACCTCATCCATCAGCGCGATGTCGATCTGCAAGCGCCCCGCGGTGTCGAGGATATAGACGTCATACCCCCCCAGTGTCGCCGCCTGCTTGGCGCGCTTGGCAATCTGCACCGCCGATTCGCCCTTCACGATGGGCAGGAAATCGACCCCCACCTGACCGGCCAGAATCTGCAACTGCTCCATCGCCGCCGGGCGCTGGGTGTCAAGCGACGCCAGCAGCACCTTCTTGCCTTCGCGCTCCTTCAGCCGCCGCGCCAGCTTGCCCGAGGTGGTGGTCTTGCCCGACCCCTGCAACCCGACCATCAGAATGGGCGCCGGTGGGTTGTCGATCTTCAGCCGGTCCGCCGCGCCATCGCCAGCGAGCATGGCGATCAACTCGTCATGGACGATCTTGATGACCTGCTGACCGGGCGTAACCGATTTGGTAACCGCTTGCCCTGTCGCCTTTTTCTGCACCGCCTTGATGAAATCGCGGGTGACGGGCAACGACACGTCGGCTTCCAGCAGCGCGGTACGAACCTCGCGCAGCGCGGTGGCAACGTCGTCCTCCGAAAGCGCACCCTGCTTGGACAGGCGGTCAAAGACGCTGCCAAGGCGTTCGGACAGATTCTCGAACATCGGGGCCTCCATCGGCACGAAACGGACGGCGCAATGGGCAGCGGCACCCACGGGCGCAACGCGCTGGTGGATGGCGATCCCGGCATGCGCCAAGGGACCGGAAGGGCACGGCCATTCCGGGGTTGGGCGCGGTGTATGCCGCAGGGCGCGCCAAGTCAAGGGCGCGGGCGCCCGCGCCCCCCCGGATCAGCGCGGCGGGCGGGTCCAGCCCGACGGCGGCAACGGCTTGCTCTCGGGGTCGATTTCTGTCGCCCGCCCGTCGATCACATCCTCGTCAGCGGGCGGCCAGGCGCGCTGGCCGAACCCGGCCGGGCCCCGCGCGGCACCCATCACCACCACCCGCGCCGCGATGCGCCGCAACAGCGCGTCCCGCAGGGCCGGAACCAGCAGCAAAAACCCCAGCGTGTCGGTAAAGAAGCCCGGCGTGATCAACAGGAACCCCGCCAGCAGGATCATGGCACCATGGGCCAGCGGCGTTGCGGGGTTGGCCAACCCGTCCATCGACCGCTGCAACTGACGCAACGTGGCCAACCCCTGATGGCGCACCAGCGCAGTTCCCGCAAAGGCGGTCAGCACCACAAGGCCCAGCGTCGGCCACAGCGTCAGCCAGCCGCCCACAAGGATGAACAGCGCGATTTCGATCAGCGGGACCAGCAGGAAGGCAAGGAAGATCGGCATGGCGCGGGCCTTTCAGGCTCAGGGACAGTCGGCACAGGTGGACTTGACAGCCCCCCCGGCATACATAGGTGACAATGGTTCGTGGAACCAACCCCCCGTGCCCTGTCCATCCGGCAGGCGCCCCACCCCGAGGCCACATGAGTTCTTCCTTGATCCAACTTCTGGTCCTGGCAGCGATTGCCGTATTCCTGATCGTGAAGCTGAAATCGGTACTCGGAAGCCGCGATGGCTTTGAACGCCCGCCGCAACCGCTTGAAGATGCCGAACCCCGCGCCCGCAAGCGCGACTTCGAGGTGATCGAAGGCGGGCAGGACCGCGACATCACCGATCACGTCCCCGATGGCAGCCCCGCCGCCAAGGCGCTGGCCGCGATGAAACTGGCCGAACCGGGCTTTTCGGTCACCGAATTCCTGAACGGGGCCCGCGGCGCCTATGAATGGATTCTGATGGCCTTCGAAAAAGGCAAGCTCGACGATATCGTGCCGCTCCTGTCCAAGGATGTGTACGACAGCTTCCAGGCCGTCGTGGATGCCCGCGAACAGGAAGGTCTGATCGTCGAGGCCAAGTTCGTCGGCCTGCGCGAACTGGCCCTGCAGGACGCCACCTTCGACCGCGACACCCGCGAGGCCGAAGTGACCGTGCGCTTTGGCGGCGAACTGACCTCGGTCATCCGCAACCGCGTGGGTGAGGTCGTCGAAGGCAGCCCGACCGAGATCAAGCGCCAGCGCGACGTGTGGACCTTTGCGCGCAAGATGGGCGGCGACGATCCGAACTGGCAACTGGTCGCCACCGGGGAATGACGCGGTGTGGCGGGGGCTGGCCTTGGCGCTGGGTCTGATGGCAGGCGCGGCGGGGGCCGGGCCCCTGCGCTTTGCCGATCTGGACGGATGGGCCGCCGATGACCACGGCGCGGCGCTGGCCGCCTTCCGCGAAACCTGCGATACCCTCAAGGGGCCGGAATGGGCGCCGCTCTGCGCGCTGGCCGCCGATGTGACGGACGCCCGCGCTTTCTTTGAAATGTTCTTTCAGCCTGTGCTGATCGGTGACCCGCCGGCCCTGTTCACCGGCTATTACGAACCCGAACTGATGGGCTCGGCGGTCCGCACACCGCGCTTCGCCTGGCCGCTTTATGCCCGCCCGCCGGAATTTGACGGCAATGGCCAGTGGCACAGCCGCGCGGAGATCGAACAGCGGGGGCTATTGCGCGGGCGCGGGCTTGAACTCGCGTGGCTCGACGACCCGGTCGAGGTGTTCTTTCTTCAGGTGCAAGGCTCGGGGCGCATCCGGTTGCAGGATGGCCGGGTCATCCGCGTCGGCTTTGCGGCCAAGAACAACCACCCCTACCGTTCGGTCGGCGCCGAACTGGTTCGACGCGGGGCGATGGCGCCGCATGCGGTGTCGGCGCAGGGCATCAAGGCATGGGTCCGGCGCAACGGCGCCGAAGGCCAGCGCCTTTTGCAGGTGAACCCCTCGTTCGTGTTCTTTCGCAAACTGCCCGACCTGCCCGCCGACAAGGGCCCGATTGGCGCCATGGGGCGCAGCGTGACGGCGATGCGCTCGGTCGCGGTGGACCCGGCCTTCGTGCCGCTGGGCGCGCCGGTCTGGGTGGAAAAGGACGGCGACGCCCCGCTGCGCCGCCTGATGGTGGCCCAGGACACCGGCACGGCGATCAAGGGCGCGCAGCGGGCCGACATCTTCTACGGCACCGGCCCCGCAGCCGGCGAAGCCGCGGGCCGCATCAAGGATGGCGGGCGGATGGTGGTGTTGCTGCCCATCGAAACCATGCTGGCCATGGCAGGGGAATGACCCATGCCGCGCCGCCGCACCCTGCGCCCCGAGGAAGAAGAAGTCTGGGATCTGGTCGCCCGCACCGCCCGGCCGCTGCACCCGCAGCGCCCGAAACGGGCCGAGGCCGAGTTTGTCGCCGCCCTGCCCGAGGTGAAGGCACCAAAAGCCCCGGCGGGCCTGCCGGAATTCCGCATCGGGGCGCGCGCACCGCACCTGCCCGCACGCCACGACATCGCCCCCACCATCGGCCAGCAGATCGCCACCGCTCCGCTGCGGATGGACGCCGGCACCCACAAGGCGATGCGCAAGGGCAAATTGCTGCCCGAGGCGCGGCTCGACCTGCATGGCATGACGCTGGCCGAGGCACACCCCGAACTGGTCCGCTTCATCCTGAACGCGCATTCGGCGGGCATGCGCCTTGTGCTTGTCATCACCGGCAAGGGCAAGGACCGCGACCGCGGCGGCCCCATCCCCACCCGGTTCGGCGCCCTGCGCCATCAGGTCCCGCACTGGCTGGCCTTGCCGCCGCTCGGGCCTGTCGTCCTCCAGATCGCCGAGGCGCATCTGCGCCACGGGGGGTCGGGGGCTTTTTACGTTTATCTCAAACGCATCCGGTAAAGGGGCGCACATGGACTGGGGATTGTTCCTGACCTACCTCGCAGCTTGCGGGGCCGCTGCCGCCACCGGGGCGATGATCCAGCCCGGCGAATGGTATCGCAGCCTGCAAAAACCCGCATGGACCCCGCCCGACTGGGTGTTCCCGGTGACATGGACCGTGCTGTACCTCGCCATGTCCGTCGCCGCCGCCCGCGTCGCCGCGCTGGACGGCACCGGGCAGGCACTGGCGTTCTGGTCGGTGCAGATCGCGCTCAACACGCTGTGGACTCCGGTGTTCTTCGGGCTCAAACGCATGCGGGCCGGGCTGGTGGTGATCGGCCTGCTGTGGCTTGCGGTGGGTGCCACCTGCATCGCGTTCTGGGGGCACGACCGCATCGCGGGCCTGCTGTTCTTGCCCTATGTGGCGTGGGTCACCATCGCGGGCGCGCTCAACTGGTCGGTCTGGCGGCGCAACCCCGCCTGACCCCTTCACAAACCGCTGGCCATGCCCCACCTTGGGGGCAGGTCAAAGGGGTTTGTCATGCAGGATTTCATCGGGGTCAACATCGTCTGGGCCGCCATCGCGCTGTTGCTGATCGTCACGGTGTTCATGGCGGTCCGCGTCGTGCCGCAGTCGGAAAAATACGTGGTCGAAAGGTTCGGGCGCCTGCAGGCGGTGCTGGGGCCGGGGCTGAACATGATCGTGCCGTTCATCGACACCGTCGCGCACAAGATCTCCATCCTCGAACGCCAACTGCCCAGCAGCCGGCAGGACGCCATCACCGCCGACAACGTGCTGGTGCAGGTGGAAACCAGCGTGTTCTACCGCATCATCGAGCCCGAAAAGACGGTCTATCGCATCCGCGACGTCGATGGTGCCATCGCCGCCACCGTTGCGGGCATCGTGCGCGCCGAACTGGGCACGATGGAACTGGACGAGGTGCAGTCAAACCGCAGCCGCGTGATCGCGCGCATCAAGGATTCGCTTGCCAACGTGGTCGATGACTGGGGCATCGAAGTCACCCGCGCCGAAATCCTCGATGTCAATCTGGACGAGGCGACCCGGTCCGCCATGCTGCAACAGCTCAACGCCGAACGCGCCCGCCGCGCCCAGGTCACCGAGGCCGAGGGCAAGAAACGCGCGGTGGAACTGTCGGCCGATGCCGAACTTTACGCCGCAAAACAGGTGGCCGAGGCCCGCCGCATCCAGGCCGATGCCGAAGCCTATGCCACCGGCGTGGTGGCCGAAGCGATCAAGGCCAACGGCATCGAAGCCGCGCAGTATCAGGTCGCGCTGAAACAGGTGGAGGCGCTGGCCCAGATCGCCAAAGGCGACGGCAAACAGACCATCATCCTTCCGGCCGAGGCGGTGGCCGCCTTTGGCGATGCCTTCAAGCTGTTGAAAGGGCGCTAGGATGATGTGGGAGGCGTGGTGGATGTGGGTGGCTGCGGGGGTGGCCATCGGCGTGCTGGAACTCTTGGCGCCGGGCTATGTCTTCCTTGGCTTCGCTTTGGGCGCGGTGGCCACGGGCGCCTTGGTCGGGCTTGGCCTGCTCGGGTCGCTGGCGCTCGCGCTGGCGGTGTTCGGCGGGCTGTCATTGGTGGCATGGGCCGCCATGCGCCTTCTGCTGGGCCGGCGTGCCGGCAACGTGAAAATCATCTCACGCGACATCAACGACAACTGACCGCCCCCGGCTTGACCGCTGCGCCGCATCCCGCGACACTGCCGCGCGAACCGCCGCAGCTGTGCGGCCCGACAAGGGGGGACCGATGCGCCCTGTTGCCTTTGCGTTGCTGGCGCTTTTGCCCGGCGTTGCGGCTGCCGAAACCGGCCGCTGGTCCCTGATCGCCGAATCAGGCGGCTGCGAGGTGGCGTTCCTGCCCGAAGCAGTGGATGACGGCATCTTCTTTGTCGACCGGGGCGACGCCGATTGCGGCCCCGACATCAGCCGCATCACCGGATACGGCCTGAACGACGAAGGCGCCGTCGTGGTGTTTTATTCCACCCTGTCGGGCGTCGATCTGCTGGGACAGGTCAGCCGGGCCGATGACGGGGTGTTCACCGGCACCCTGCGCGGCGGCAAACCGCTGCGGCTGGAACACAAATCCGGCCCGCGCGGCATTGCCGACCCCGCCACAGGGCTGCTGACCGGCGAATCCCCCGTCACGATGGAAGATGACCCCGAAGCCGAGGCCGACGAACCCTTGGCCAGCGCCGCGCCGCAGGGCGAATGCCTTGTCTATGCCGGGCAAGAGGGCGCCTGCGCCGATCAGGCCGATCTCGGCCCCCCCGAGGGCGGGCAATTGCAAGTGCTGACCCGGATGAACCTGCGCGATCAGGGCACCACCCAAGGCTCCAGCGTTGTAGGCCGGATCGAAGCCGGGGCCTGCCTGACCGCCGGGTTTTGCTCGGAAGACGGCGAAGGCCGCCTGTGGTGCGGCGTGCAGGGCGCGGCGGGCCAAGGCTTTATCCTCAAACAGGACGACAAGACGGTGTTCGCCCGCAACACCTGCCGCTGACACGCCGCTCCCGCGCCCGCCCGCCGCCTTGCGGCGCCATGCGGCTTTGGGG
>JAUXPG010000406.1 GCA_030683915.1 Gemmobacter sp. | reverse complement strand
TTCCGGCATCCTTCACGAACGACCATAAACCCATGTCACACTCCCTAACCAAGACCGGCACGTCCGGCCCTGCAGGGTTTGTCGCGCCTCGGGGCACAAAACGCAACGGTCACGACGGGGGGAATTCGCGCGTGCCGCGATCAGGCCGCCAGATCGGTGAACTGCAACCGCGCCAGCCGGGCATAAAGCCCGCCTTCGGCCACCAGTTGGTCATGCGTGCCGATGGCGACGATGCGGCCCTGATCGAACACCACGATGCGGTCGGCCTGCTTGACCGTGGCCAGCCGGTGCGCGACCACCAACGTGGTGCGCCCCTGCGCCAGCCGGGCAAACGCCTGCTGCACCGCGCGTTCGGATTCCGCGTCCAGCGCGCTGGTCGCTTCGTCCAGCAGCAGCACAGGCGCGTCGCGCAGGATGGCGCGGGCGATGGCGATGCGCTGCTTCTGCCCCCCCGACAGCATCATCCCCCGCTCGCCCACCTCGGTGTCATAGCCGTGGGGCAAGGCGGCGATGAAATCATGCGCGGCGGCGGCGCGCGCGGCGGCTTCGACCTCGGCATCGGTCGCCTCGGGGCGGCCAAAGCGGATGTTTTCCCGCGCGGTCGTGCCAAAGATCACCGGGTCCTGCGGCACCAACGCCAGATTGCGCCGGAACTCGGCCCGCGACAGATGCCGCAGGTCCTGCCCATCCAGCCGGATCACGCCCGATTGCGGATCATAGAACCGGAGCAGCAGTTGCAGCATGGTCGATTTGCCCGCCCCCGACGGCCCGACCAGCGCCACCGTTTCGCCGGGGTTGATCGTAAGGTCGATGCCATGCAGCGCGGGCGCATCGGGCCGGGTGGGGTAACGGAAGGCCACGCCCTCAAAGGTGATGCCCCCGCGCACCGGCGCCGCAAGCGCCGCAGGCCGGGCCGGATCGGCCACGGAATCTTCGGTCTGCAACAGCTCCACCAGCCGTTCGGTCGCCCCCGCCGCGCGCTGCAATTCGCCGATGATTTCCGACAGTGACCCGGTGGACCCGGCAACCAGCACGGCATAGATCACGAACTGCACCAGTTCGCCCGGCGTCATCATCCCCGCCTGCACATCGCGCGCGCCGATCCACAGCACGCCGACGATGCCCGCGAAGACCAGAAAGATCACGATCACCGTCATCACCGCACGGGTGGCAATGCGCCGCCGAGCGGCGGCAAAGCTGGCTTCGGTGATATCGGCAAACCGCGCGCGGCTGGCGGACTCGTGGGTAAAGGCCTGCACCGTCTGCACCGCCAACAACGCCTCGGACGCATTGCCCGACGATGCCGCGATCCAGTCCTGCGTCTCGCGGCTGAGCGCCCGCAAACGCCGTCCCAGCACGACGATGGGAATCACCACAGCCGGCACAATCAGCAACACCAGAAGGGTCAGCTTGACCGAAGTGAAGGCCAGCAGGACCAACCCGCCAACCAACGTGAGGACGTTGCGCAGCGCGACCGACACCGAAGACCCGATCACCGACAATATCAGCGTGGTATCGGTGGTCAGACGGCTTATGACCTCGCCGGTCATCATCCGCTCATAGAACGCGGGCGACAGGCCCAGCAGCCGGTCAAACAGCGCACGCCGGATGTCGGCCACCACCCGTTCGCCGAGCCGCGTGACGAAATAGAACCGGATGCCGGTGCCGATGGCCAACAGCACGGCCAAGGCCAGCGCCGCACCGAAATACTGATCCAGCAGCGCCGCGCCTTCGGTGAATCCGTCCACCACCCGCCGCACCGCAAGCGGCATCGCCAAGGACACCATGGCAGTCAGAACCAGCGCAAGCCCCGCCAAAACCGCCTGCCCGCGATACGGCGCGATGAATGGCAGCAGGCCGCGCAAGGCACCAACACGCTTGGACGGGGCGCGGTCGGGCATGGGGTCGTTTCTGGCCATGGGGGGTTCCTGTTCTGGACGCCCGTTCCGTTTAAGGCGCCCACCGCAACAGCGCAACCCGCGCCCCCTGCGACGATGCGCCACGAAAAGGCCGCGCGCGTTTGCTGGCGCTGGTCGCAAGGTCTGCGACGGACGCCGGGCCTGTTGATCGGCACGCTGGGGCCGCCGGGCGCGCCGCTCCGACAGGTCTTGAAGGGCGCACCTTCTCCGGCTTGACCCCGCGCATGTTCCGCCCGGTCCGCCGATCCGGGCAAACGTCAATGCCCAGATGCACAACGGCCGCCCGTTTGCAGGGGCGGCCGGGTATCTACAGAATGACCAGGATTTTCCGCGCCCCCGATCCCGAAAAGGTCACACGACCCTTTCGACCATCATCTTCTTGATTTCGGCAATCGCCTTGGCCGGGTTCAGGCCCTTGGGGCAGGTCTTGGCGCAGTTCATGATCGTGTGGCAGCGATATAGCTTGAACGGGTCTTCAAGCTCGTCCAGCCGCTGGCCGGTCGCCTCGTCGCGGCTGTCGATGATCCAGCGATAGGCGTGCAGCAATGCCGCCGGTCCGAGGTATTTGTCGCCGTTCCACCAGTAGGACGGGCAGGATGTGGAGCACGACGCGCACATCACGCATTCATA
>JAUXPG010000395.1 GCA_030683915.1 Gemmobacter sp. | reverse complement strand
GAATGATGTCGATGCGCGCAGTCTGGATGCTTTTGGTCGTTGTGCTGCTGTCCGTCATACCGCTGCTGATCGGCGGCGAATTTGCGGGCGCCGACAGCGAGGCCGCCGCGATTATCGAGGAAACCGAAGGGTTTGCCCCTTGGTTCACCCCAATCTGGGAACCGCCGAGCGGCGAGGTCGCCAGCCTGTTGTTTTCCTTGCAGGCGGCGCTTGGCGGGCTGGTTCTCGGCTTTGCAATCGGGCGGGTGCGTGGCCGCCGCCGCCCGGATGAGGGGCGCGATACCGCAAGGGGCGGCGCCCTGCCGCCGCAGGTGTAAGATGGCAATCGCAACCCTGGATCGTGCCGCCAGCCTGAACCCCTGGCGGCAGCGGGCCTTGGCGGAAAAGGCGCTGATCGGCTTTGGCTTTCTGGCGCTGGCCCTGCTGCTGCCGCCTTGGCCCGGCGCCCTTTTGGTCAGCCTTGCCATTTGCGCCTTCACCTTTTTCGGGGCGCGGGTGCCGTTGCGGCTGTGGCTGACCACGGCCGCGCTGCCCTTGGGGTTTCTGGCCAGCGGGGCCTTGATGCTGGTGGTTGAAATCGGCGCGGGCGGCGTCGCGCTGGCACCGGGCGGTCTTGTCCCGGCGGCAGAGCTGGCGGGGCGGGCGATGGCCGCCACCTTCTGTCTGATATTTCTTGCGATGACCACGCCGATGGCCGATTTGTTCGGCGGCCTGCGGCGGTTGCGGGTGCCGGGTGAACTGGTGGAGCTGGCGCTGCTCACCTATCGCTTTGTCTTTCTGATTGCCGATGAGGCGGCGGCGATGACGGCAGCGCAGCGAGCGCGGCTTGGCCATTCCAGCCGCCGCCTCTGGCTGCGTTCCACCGCGATGGTGATTGCCAGCCTGTTGCCGCGGGCCCTGGCACGGGCGCGGCGGATGGAAACCGGGCTGGCGGCGCGCGGCTGGCATGGCGAGATGCGGGTCTTGTCGACGCGGCTTCCCGCCTGTGGCCGCAGGCTGGCGCTGGTCGTGGCGGTGCAGCTGGCGGTGGTGCTGGCCGTGCTGGCGGTGGTGGGTCTGGGATGACCGCGATCCTGTCCGCCGAGGATCTGCGCTATGCCTATCCGGGCGAGGGTCCGGCGCTGTGCAGCCTGTCCTTGCAGATTGAAACCGGGCGCAAGCTGGCCATTCTGGGGCCAAATGGCGCGGGCAAATCCACGCTTTTGCTGCATCTGAATGGCTCGCTTCGCCCACAGCAAGGCAGGGTCCTGCTGGGTCATCAGCCCGGGGATTACAGCCGTCGCGGCCTGAGTCAATGGCGCAGTCGCGTGGCTTTGGTCCTGCAAGACGCCGATGACCAGATCTTTGCCGCGACCGTGGCCGAAGATGTGTCCTTCGGCCCGCTCAATCAGGGTTTGGCCGAACAGGTGGTGCGCGCCCGGGTGCAATCGGCGCTGACGGCCTTGGGGATTGCCGATCTGGCCGGTCGCCCGCCGCATCTGCTGTCGGGCGGGCAGAAAAAGCGGGTGGCGATCGCCGGGGCCGTGGCGATGGAGCCCGAGATCCTTTTGCTGGACGAACCCACCGCGGGCCTTGACCGCGAAGGAGCCGATCAGCTGATCGCCGTGTTGCGGCAGCTGGGCCAGCGCGGAATGACGCTGGTGTTTTCCACCCATGACATCGAACTGGCGCAGACCCTGGCCGATGATGTGGCGCTCTTTCAAGGCGGCACTGTTCTGGCGCAGGGCGGGGCCGAGGCGATTTTGACCGATGCCGCTCTTTTGGCCCGCGCGGGTTTGCGCCCGCCGATGCTGGTCGATCTTTGGCTGATGGCGCAGGCCCGCGGGATGTGCCCTGCGGCAGGCCCGATGCCCCGCAGCTCCGAGGCACTGTTGGCCCTGCTCTTTGCCGAGACGCCGCCGGCCCGGTGCGCGGTTTGACGATGCCAGGGCCTGCGGCATCCGTTGCCTGCCGCCCGGCCTTCAGGTATCGGGCCTATGTCTGGTGCCGCGTGCAGGCGCGGAGAATCGGGAATGTGGTGCAATTCCACAACGTGCCCAACGCTGTAAGGTGGAGGGGGTCGCAGATGCCACTGGCCGCAAGGCTTGGGAAGGCGCGCTCTCTGTTGATGCCAAGTCAGAAGACCGGCCAGACGAAACCGGGGCTGCCGAAGGCCGGCGGCGGTTCCGTTTTTCGCCAAGGGGAATACCATGTCTGATGCCATTTGCGCGACAAGCGCCCTTCAACCCGCCGGGCCTTTTGCCCCCGCCGAGCGCGAGGCCGTCTACCGCGCCATCCAGTCGCGCCGCGATGTGCGGGGCCAGTTCACCTCGCGCCCGATCGATGAAGGCACCCTGCGCCGCTTGCTGACCGCTGCGCATCACGCGCCCTCGGTTGGCCTGTCGCAGCCTTGGAACTTCGTCGTCATTCGCCCGGATGAGGTGAAAGCCAAAGCGCAAGCCGCCTTTGCCCGCGCCAATGCCGAAGCATGCGTCATGTTTCCCGACGCGCAGCGGCCGCTTTATTCGGCGCTGAAGCTCGAGGGGATTTGTCAGGCCCCGGTCAACCTGTGTATCACTTGCGACCACACGCGCGGCGGGCCGGTGGTCTTGGGCCGCACCCATCAGCCTGAGATGGACCTCTTTTCCACGGTCTGCGCCGTGCAGAACCTGTGGCTGGCGGCGCGGGCCGAAGGCATTGGCGTTGGCTGGGTCAGCATCTTTCACCGCGAAGACCTGAGCGAGATTCTGAGCCTGCCCGCGCATGTCAGCCCCGTTGCCTGGCTTTGCCTTGGCCATGTCGATGAACTCTACGATGAGCCCGAGTTGCAGGTCAAAGGCTGGGCGCAGCGCCTGCCTTTGGATGACCTGATCTATCACGAAACCTGGGGCCGAAATGAAACAGGCCAGCATGCAGGCTGAAGGCCCGATCTTTCTGCCCTGCCATTTCGGAGAATGGTTGCAGGGCAGGCTCGGGCCGGATGGCCCCTTAGCGCTGGTCACACTGGTGCCAAAGGGCGTTGGGCTGACGGCATGGCGCCGCCCCGCGCGCGGGCTTTTCAGCCATGCAATCGGCTATGGCGCGCAGTCTCCTGCCGTACTGGCCCGGTTTGGCCGGGCGCTGGGTGGCCAGCCACAGGGGCGCGTTCTGCTGCGCCTGCCCTATCCGCCGGGGATGGGAACGGGCATGTCCACCGCCGGACTCTTGGCGCTGGCAGGCGCAGGCCACGCGCCCGAAGCCTTGGCGCGGGCCTGCATCGCTGCCGAAGGCGCAAGTGACCCGCTGATGTTTTCCGCCCCTGCACAGTGGCTTTGGGCGCCTCGGGAAGGCCGGGTTCTGGGGAGTCTTTTGCCGCCGCAACCCCACGCGCATCTGCTGACCGGGTTCTGGGGGCCTCCTTGTCCGACACGCGCCGCCGATCGGAATTACGACGACATTTCCGAACTGGTAGCCGCATGGCGGGCGGGCGGCGATCTGGCCCGCCGTGCAGCACTTGCCAGCGAAAGCGCACGGGCTTGCATCGCCCGTCGCGGCCCCTCTGCCGATCCGACCGAGGCACTGGCACGGGACCTTGGCGCGCTTGGCTGGGCGATTTCGCATTCCGGGGCTGCGCGGGCGCTGATCTTTGCGCCGGGGCAGGTTCCAGTGCATGGCGTTGCTGCCCTGCGCGAAGCGGGCTTGCGCGGGGTTCACAGGCTGGCTACCTGCGGGGCGTGACTTTGGGGGGCGTGCCTATGCGCGATCACGGTGGCAATCTCGATCAGGCAATGGCGTGCTACGGGGCAGGCGATTGGATTGACCTGTCCACCGGCATCAATCGCCGCCCCTGGCCGGTGCCTGCGCTTTCCGCTGCGGCATGGCGCAACCTGCCGACCAAAGCAGCTCAGGCGGCTTTGGTTGCGCAGGCCGCAGCCTGCTGGGGCGCATCCGCTGGGGCCGCAGGTGTCGCCCTTGGCGGCGCACAAATGGCAATCCAACTGGTGCCGCGCCTGCGGCCCAATGGCCGCGCAGCCGTGCTTGGCCCGACCTATAACGAACACGCCGCCTGCCTGAGTGCAGAGGGCTGGCAGGTTGACACCGTCCCCGATCTGGCCGGGCTGGTCGGGGCCGATCTTGCGATCGTCGTCAATCCAAATAACCCCGACGGACGACGCTGTGACCCTGAAACGCTTTTGGCGTTGGTCGGTCGCGTTGGCCTTCTCATGGTCGATGAAAGCTTTGGCGATGTGACGCCCGATCTGTCGCTGTTGCCCCATGCAGGGCGCGAAGGCCTGTTGGTCTTGCGTTCGTTCGGCAAGTTCTACGGGCTGGCCGGGGCGCGCTTGGGCTTTGCTTTTGGCACCGAGGCCGATATCGCAGCCCTGTCGCGGATGAGCGGACCTTGGCCCGTTTCTGGCCCTGCCATTGAAATCGGCACCCAAGCGCTAGCCGATGCGGCTTGGGCGACGGCGATGCGCGCCCAGCTGGCCGCCGACGCTGCCCGCGCCGACGCGCTGGCGCAGCGCACGGGCTGGCAGCGTGTCGGTGGATCGGATCTGTTCCGGCTCTACGACACCGGTTCGGCCAAGGCCGCGCAAGACAATCTGGCCCGGCACCAGATCTGGAGCCGGATTTTCCCGTGGTCGGAAACGCTGTTGCGGCTGGGCCTGCCGGGGCCAGAGCCGGAATGGCAGCGGCTGGAAGCGGCGCTCAGGCCAAAGGTCTAACGCGCCAGCGCCAGCAATCCCGGCACATCAAGATGTGCCTCCAGATGATCGGCAAGCGCGTCCAGAACCGCCTCGATCCCGGCCGCATGCTGGCGCGGGTCCGCCTGAATTCCAAGGCCCGCCAGATAGGCCGCGCGGAAGCCGTCCATGTGGAAAAGCCCGTGCAAATAGCTGCCCACCACCCGGCCATCGGCACGGATCGCGCCCTCGGGCCTGCCGTCCACCATGGCAAAGGGACGCGCGCAGTCGGCACCTTGGCTGCGGCCGATGTGGATCTCATAGCCCTCAACCGGCAGACCGCTGGCAACATGGGTCGCCCGCACCCGCGACAGCCGCTTGTCGGGCGTCATCACGGTCTCCATGTCAAGATGCCCAAGCCCCGCTGTCTCTCCGGCCGGGCCTTCGATCCCCTCGGGGTCCGAGACGCGCTGCCCAAGCATCTGATACCCACCGCAAATGCCCAAGACATGTCCGCCGCGCCGCAAATGGGCGGCAAGGTCAATGTCCCAGCCTTGGGCGCGCAGAAACGCCAGATCGCCACGGGTCGATTTTGACCCCGGCAAAATGACCAGCCGCGCATCTCCCGGAATGGGCTCGCCCGCGCGCACCATCACCAGATTGACACCCGGCTCGGCCTTCAACGGGTCAAGGTCGTCAAAGTTTGCAATGCGCGAAAAGGTCAGGCAGGCGATGGTGATGCCATCCCCGCGCGGAACCGAGGCGATGCCGAGCGCATCCTCCGCCGGCAGAAGATTCGCCTGCGGGAACCATGGCAAAACGCCAAAACCGCGCCAGTCGGTATGGTCCTCGATCAGCCGATAGCCGTCGTCAAACAGTCGCGGGTCGCCGCGGAATTTGTTGACGAGGAAACCCACCACCATGGCCGCGTCGGCGGGGTCGATCACCGCCTTGGTGCCAACCACCTGCGCAATGACGCCACCGCGGTCAATGTCACCGGCCAGTACCACCGGCACATCGGCCGCACGGGCAAAGCCCATATTGGCAATGTCGCCCGCGCGCAGGTTGACCTCGGCCGGACTGCCCGCACCTTCCACGATCACCAGATCATGCGCTGCCTTCAGTCGCTGGAAACTCTCCAGCACAGCGCCCATCAACTGCGGCTTCAAGGCCGCATAATCGCGCGCCCGTGCCGTGGTCAGCCGCTTGCCCTGCACAATGACCTGCGCGCCAATGTCGGATTCCGGCTTTAACAACACCGGGTTCATGTCGGTCATCGGCTCAAGCCCGCAAGCAAGGGCCTGCAAGGCCTGCGCCCGCCCAATCTCGCCGCCGTCGGCCGTGACGGCGGCGTTGTTCGACATGTTCTGCGGCTTGAACGGTGCCACCGAAAGCCCGCGCCGCCTCGCCGCCCGACAAAGCCCCACTACCAGCATCGACTTGCCAACGTTCGACCCGCAGCCCTGGATCATCAGCGCCTTCATGACCTACCCTCAGCGCGGCGGACCAGAAAGGAGCCTCCGGCGGGAGTATTTGCCGCCAGGATGAAACAACAAGGCGGGCGTTGGCTTTCATCTTGGCAGAAATACTCTGGGGTTCGGGGCAAGGCCCCGAGGGTGGGCGTGGCGCGTACGGCCATCAGAACTCGACCCCCGGCTGGCCTTTGACACCGAAACGGAACGGGTGTTTCAGCAGCGTCATTTCGGTGGCGAGATCGGCCGCCTCGATCAGGGCTTCCTTGGCGTTGCGCCCGGTCAGGCAGATATGGGTCAGAGGCGGCTTTTCATCGCGCAGGAAGGCCAGCACCTCGTCAATGTCGAGATAGTCATAGCGCAAGGCGATGTTGATTTCGTCCAAGAGGACAAAGCGGATGGACGGGTCGCGGATCAATTCCTTGGCCTTTTCCCAACCCGCGCGGGCGGCGGCGATGTCGCGGGTCTTGTCCTGGGTTTCCCAGGTAAAGCCCTCGCCCATGGCGTGGAACTGGCACAGGTCGCCGAAATGCCCTTCGATCAGGCGGCGCTCGCCAGTGTCCCAGGCGCCTTTGATGAACTGCACCACGGCACAAGGCATTTCATGCGCGATGCAGCGCAGGATCATGCCAAAGCCGGACGAGGATTTGCCCTTGCCCGCGCCGGTGTGGACGATGATCAGCCCTTTTTCGCCCGACTTGCCCGCCATGATCTTGTCGCGTGCGGCCTTCTTCTTGGCCATCTTGGCGGCATGGCGGGCGAGATCGTCTTCGGGGGTTCTCTGCGTCTCGCCTTGCGACGGCGGGCCCATGTCGTTTGTTGTGACCATCAGGCCGTTTCCTTCTTCTTGACAGCGCCCGCGTTGTGCCACAGGAGAGGGGTATAGGCGCTGGTGCCTGTCTTAGGGCAGGCCAAAAGGGAATGCGACCGGAATTGCGACCTCTTGCGTCGCGGCTCCGAAGCGCAGCCGCCCCCGCGACCGTGACCGGAAAGGTCTGCTCGATGCCACTGGCCGTAAGGTTCGGGAAGGCGGGCAGAGCGCCGGGGTCGGGCTTTGCCCGCTGGCCCCGATATCCGCAAGCCGGGAGACCTGCCAGAGCCGGAACTGAAACGCGCGGACGGGGTGTTCCGTGACCTTCGGGTATGGGCGTCATCTGCCCAAGCCGTCGGCCATTCCCCTGCCTGTTATCTGGAGGGGCCATGGCCACCGTTTTGCATGTATGCACCACCTGCCGCGCCGGCCAGCCGGTGCCCGAGGGCGAGGCTTGCCCCGGCAAGCGGCTGCACGACAGTCTTGTGAGCTCCGGCGCGCCAGAGGGTGTCACCATCCGCGCCGCGGAATGTTTGTCGGCCTGCGATCATGGCTGCTCGATAGCCTTATCCAAACCCGGAAGCTGGTCTTACGTCTATGGCCGGATGACCGAGGCTGACGCGGCCGAAATCCTGCGCGGGGCCGGGCTATATGCCACGACTGCCGACGGTCTTGTTCCATGGCGCGACCGTCCTGTGATCTTTCGCAAGCAAAGTCTTGCTCGCATCCCCCCGATGGAGATTTGAATGACCGATCTGACCAAGATCCCCGTGACCGTCATCACCGGCTTTCTGGGCGCGGGGAAAACCACGCTCATCCGCCACCTGATGCAGAACCCGCAGGGCAAGCGGCTGGCCATTCTGGTCAATGAGTTTGGCACCGTGGGTGTCGATGGCGACATCCTGAAATCCTGCGCCGATGCCAATTGCCCGGTGGAGAATATCGTCGAGCTGGCCAATGGCTGCATCTGCTGCACGGTGGCTGACGATTTCATTCCGACGATTGAAGCCCTGATGGCAATGCCGGAGCGCCCTGATCACATTCTGATCGAAACCTCGGGTCTGGCGATGCCGAAGCCTTTGCTCAAGGCCTTTGACTGGCCCGCGATCCGGTCGCGCATCACCGTCGATGGCGTGGTTGCGTTGGCCGATGCCGAGGCGGTGGCGGCAGGTCGCTTTGCCCCCGATGTGGCGGCTGTGGATGCACAGCGCGCCGAGGATGACAGTCTGGACCATGAAACGCCGCTGTCGGAGGTGTTCGAAGACCAGATTGCCTGCGCCGACATCATCCTGTTGACTAAGGCCGATCTGGCGGGCGATGCCGGTCTGGCCGCGGCCCGGTCGGTGATCGAGGCCGAATTGCCACGCAAGCTGCCGATCCTGCCCGTCACCGATGGCACCATTGATCCGCGTGTCATTCTGGGCCTGAACGCTGCCGCCGAGGATGATCTTGCCGCACGCCCGAGCCACCATGATGGCCATGACGACCACGAGCATGACGATTTTGAAAGCGTTGTGATCGATCTGCCCGAGGTGGGCGATGTCGAAGACCTCCTGGCCCGCGTCCAGCGCCTTGCGCGGGAGCAGCATATCTTGCGCGTCAAAGGTTATATCGCTGTGCAGGGCAAGCCGATGCGCCTTTTGGTGCAGGCGGTTGGGGAACGCGTGCGCCAACAGTTCGACCGTCCTTGGGGCGCATCGCCCCGGCAGTCGCAACTCGTGGTGATTGCTGAACATCACGACATTGACGAACCCGCAATTCGCGCTGTCTTGGGGGCATAAGTCCAGCCCATGCACGTCGTCTTTCGCGAAACCCAAGGTCTTGAGGCCGCCGATGCTCCCTATGATCCCGCGCAGGATCCGGGTGATCTGGTGGTCTTGTCCTTTTCGGATAGCGACCTTGGGGCTTTCGCGGCGGGCTGGCACCGAGGGGCGGGCAAATTGCCCTCGCTTCGGCTGCAAAACATCGTGGCGCTGAAACATCCGGTTTCCGTCGATACCTATGTGGAGCGCACGCTTTGCGGGGCAAAGGCCATTCTGATCCGTCTGATCGGCGGCGAGGCTTACTGGCCTTACGGCGTAGCCTCGGTGCAGGATCTGGCGCGGCGCAAGGGCATTGCGCTGGCAGTCCTGCCTGCCGATGGGCGGCCCGATCCGGCGCTGGATGCGGTGTCAACGCTGCCGGTGTCCACCCTGCGGCGGTTGCAGGCGCTTTGCGATACCGGCGGTGCGGTGGCCGCGCAGGCCGCTTTGGCGCAGCTTGCGCTGGCAGCGGGGCTTTATGCCGGGCCGGTTCCGGGGGACAAGCGTGTGCCGGACATGGGGTTTTATGATCCCGATCAGGGCGTTGTCGCGGTGCCGCCCACTGGCCCACATGTTCTGGTCAGCTTTTACCGCAGCTATCTGACGGCAGCCGATATAGACCCGGTAGACGCGCTGGTTCGTGCCTTCCGGGCCGAGGGCATTGCCGCCTGTGGCGTCTATGCGGCGTCCCTGAAAGCGCCCGGTTTTGCCGATTGGCTGCGACCGCATCTGGTGGCCAACCCGCCCTTGGCCGTGGTTAATGCCACCGCCTTTTCAGCGCGCGGCGACGATGGCGCAACGCCCTTTGATACTGCCGATTGCCCGGTGTTTCAGGTGGCGCTGTCGACCGCCCGCCGCCGTGACTGGGCGGCTTCGGATCGCGGGCTGTCGCCGGCCGATCTGGCCATGCATGTCGTGCTGCCCGAGGTGGATGGGCGTTTGTTTGCGGGGCTGGTGTCGTTCAAGTCCCCCGGCGCACGGGATGAAGCGTTGCAGTTCTCGCGCTTTGTCCATCGGGCCGACCCTAGCCGTGTGGCAAGGATTGCAGCGCGGGTGAAGCGCTGGCTACAGCTGGCTGACACGCCGCGAGAGGCGCGGCGTCTGGCGGTGGTGCTTTCGACCTATCCGGGGCGCGACTGGCAGATGGCCCATGCCGTCGGTCTGGATGCTCTGGCGTCAACCGAGGCGCTTCTTGGCGATCTGGCCGCGGCGGGCTACCGGGTGGGGCCTGCGCCCCTTGCCATGGCACTCGGCGCAGAGAAACTGGTCTGGTCGCTTAAGGATTATCACGCTGCGCTTGACCAGCTTCCCGAAAAACTGCGCCAAGACCTGCGAGCGGCTTGGGGGGCACCCGAGGACGATCCGGCGTGTGACGGCACGCAGTTCCATTTTCCGGCCCTGTGGCGGGGCAACGCACTCGTCACCCTGCAGCCCGAACGCGGCGAGGTGGCGACGCGGGATGGTGACTACCACGACCTCGCCCGCGTGCCGCGCCACGGCTATGTGGCCTTTTACCTGATGTTGCAGGCGCTTGAGCTTCAGGCGCTGGTGCATATGGGCGCGCATGGCACCTTGGAATGGTTGCCGGGCAAGTCCGTTGCCTTGTCTGACACATGCTGGCCCGAGGCTTTGGCGGGCGATCTGCCGGTGATCTACCCGTTCATCGTCAATGACCCCGGCGAGGCGGCGCAGGCCAAACGCCGCATCGGGGCGCTGACGCTGGGCCATTTGCCGCCACCCTTGCGCGCCGCTGCCCTGCCCGAAGGGATGCACCGGCTGGAACGGCTTCTGGATGAATATTCCACCGCCGACGGGCTGGACCCGGCCCGGCGGGACCGGCTGATTGCGGCGATCCGCACCGAGGCGCAATCAGCAGGCGTTGAGGATGATCTGGGCCTTGCGCCCGGTGCAAGTGCCGCCGAGGCAATCACCCGGATTGACCGCTTCGTCTGCGATATCAAGGAAAGCCAATACGGCGTGGGGCTGCATGTCTTTGGCAGCGGCGCTTGTGGTGCAGAAGAGCGCGCAGGCCTGCTGGCCGCACTGGATGGCAAGCGTGTTGCGGCAGGGCCGTCGGGCAGCCCCGCACGCGGGCGGTCGGATGTGCTGCCGACGGGGCGGAACCTTTATGCCGTGGATCCCCGCGCGGTGCCAAGCCGGGCTGCGCATGCCCAAGGCGTAAAGCTGGCGGAGGAATTGCTGCGCAAAGCCCTGCAAGATCAGGGCGACTGGCCGCAGGGGCTGGTGGTGGACCTTTGGGGCAGCGCCACCATGCGCACGGCGGGCGAGGAATTTGCCATGGCGCTGCATCTTGCGGGGCTTGCGCCGGTCTGGGATGCCAGTTCGGGCCGGGTTTCAGGGGTGGAAGTTGTGCCGCTGACGCTTTTGGGCCGTCCGCGTATTGATGTCACCTTGCGGGTTTCGGGCCTCTTTCG
The DNA here is from genome assembly GCA_030683915.1 of Gemmobacter sp. Taxonomy (GTDB): domain Bacteria; phylum Pseudomonadota; class Alphaproteobacteria; order Rhodobacterales; family Rhodobacteraceae; genus Wagnerdoeblera. Next base: position 1,386 of record JAUXPG010000395.1, on the reverse strand, counting down.
CGATGTGTTTCCTGGGCTGGCGACGCTGTTTGAAACCGGGGCCGCGATGCTGGCCGAACGGCAAGAAACCGCCGCCGACAACCCCTATGTCACCCGCGCCGCGCGGGTGTTCGGGCCAAGGCCGGGGCAATACGGCCTTGGCATGGGCGTCGCCATGGATGACTTCACGCCCGAGGCACGTGCGGCGGCGGGCGAGGCTTGGCTTGCCGCCTCTTCCTGGGCCATTGGCATGGATGGCCAGTCGCGCGATGACCGCGCCGGGCTTGAGGCGCGGTTGATGACCGCTGACAGCTTTGTCCACGCCCAGGACTTGCCGGAAAGCGATGTGCTGCTGGCGGGCGATTATGCCGCGCATGAGGCGGGGTTTGCGGCGGCTTTGGCGCGGCTTGGGGCCGCGAAGCCTGCGCTTTATCATCTGGACGCCACCCAACCCGACCGTCCCCGCGCCCGCAGCCTGACCGAAGAGATCGCCCGCGTGGTGCGCGCCCGTGCCGCCAATCCGGCCTGGGCCGATGGCATGATGGCGCATGGTTTCCGGGGGGCGGCGGAAATTGCCGCCACCGCCGACCACATGGCGGCCTTTGCCCATCTGGCGGGCGTCGTGCCGCCGCATCTGTTTGATCTTTACCACGAGGCGACGCTGGGCCGCGATGACCTGACCGCCTTCATGGCGCGGGAAAATCCACAAGCTCTGGCTGCATTGCGGGATTTGTTCCAGCGGTTGGCCGATGCCGGGCTATGGCAAACCCGCCGCAATTCGATTGCGGCCGCTTTGGCGGAGGGCGCATGATGGAACCTTCCTTTCAGGTGCAAGGCTGGTGCCCCGGCGCGCTGCGCCCGATGATGTCGGGCGACGGGCTGGTGGTGCGGGTGCGCCCGCAGGCCGGGCGTCTGTCACAAACGCAGGCGGTGGGCATTGCCGCAGCGGCGCGGGCACATGGCAATGGGCTGATTGATCTTTCGGCGCGGGGCAATGTGCAACTGCGCGGCGTCAGCGCTGCGGCGCATCCTGCCCTGATCGCCGATCTGCACGCCCTTGCTCTGATTGACGCCGATGCGGGCGAAGAGGCGCGGCGCAATATCCTTGTCACGCCCTTTGCCTATGCCGCCACCGACGCGCTGGCCGCCCGGCTTGGTGCGGCGCTGTCCCAGATGCCGCCCTTGCCCGGCAAGTTCGGCTTTGTCGTCGATACCGGGGCCGCGCCGGTCTTTGGTGGCATTGCGGGCGATATCCGATTTGAACGTGCGGCGGATGGGGCGCTTTTGATCCGGTGCGAGGGGGCCGTGCTTGGGGCTCCCGTGACCGAGGATGCGGCCCCCGAGGCCGCGGTGGAGCTGGCACATTGGTTCGTCGCCGCAGGCGGCGTGACGGATGGTCGGGGTCGG
>JAUXPG010000308.1 GCA_030683915.1 Gemmobacter sp. | reverse complement strand
CCTCCAGCACCGGGTTTGTCGATGCGACGCTGGCGGGGCTGGCGTGGGGGATGAACCCCGCGCTGCTGGTGGCGGGGCATCTGGCGGCGGGGCGGCTTGTGGACCTGATGCCGGGGCAGGTGCTCGACGTGCCGCTGTTCTGGCAATACACCCGCCAGTCGGCCCCGGTGCTCGCTCCCGTCACCCGCGCCATGCGCGCGGCGGCAGCGGCGGCGCTGGTCTAGCGTGCGCCGCGGCGTCAGTCCCGCTGCAGCGCTTCCAGATGCGCGATCAGATCGGCGATTTCGGGGCTGGTCAGGATCGGCATGCCATCGGGCGCGCGGATCACCGTGTCCTGACGTTCGAACAACTGGCCGAACAGCGGCATGGGCGACCCGTGCGATACCAGCGGATCGCGCCCATCGATCCGGCGCACCACGCGGATGGTGGGAAAGGTGCCGTCATACCGGGCGCGCAGCGTGGTCAGGTCGCTCGGCGCCAGCGTCAGGACCGCCGCCATCGGGCCCTGGCCCGTCGCCTCGATCCCGTGGCACACCGCGCAGTGCCGATGATAAAGCTCGGCACCGCGGGCTGCATCCTGCGCCGCCGCCGGCATCGCCAACCCAAGCATCACCCCGAACCCCAGACGCAGCATGGCACACCCCCCTTGGCTGAACCGCCAGCATGCCACATCCGCGCCGCCGCGCCTTGATCTGCGTCAGAAGCCCGCAGTCACTCGGGCTGGAACCCGCCGATCAACTGGCGCAGGCCCAGCCACGCCCCCACGGCAATGGCGGCCAGCGTCACCGGCGCCGACCATGCCAGCGTCGCCATCGCCGTCACGCCCTGACCCACCGAACAGCCCATCGCGATGACGCCGCCGATGCCCATCAGCGCCGCGCCGCCGACCTGACGGCCCAACTCGCGCGGGTCCTCGCAGGCTTCCCAGCGGAACATGCCGCGCCAGAGCGACCCCGCCAGCGCGCCCGCCATCACCCCGATGACCGAACAGACGGAAAAGGTGATTCCCCCCGCCGTCGATGTCATCAGCCAGATCAGCGTCCGCCCGACCGGCGCGGTGAACGACGGCCCCTCAACCCCGACCGCGCCCAGCGAATGATCGTAAAGCCATGTGGTGCCCACAAAGGTCCAGACCACCGCCAACCCGGCGGCGACGCCCCAGAGCACCATGCCGGGCGACCGCCGCAGCGCCGGGTTCGACAGACCCCAGGCCAGCAAGGCCACCCCGATCACCCCCACCGCCAGCGCAGGGGGCACGCCGACGCGGCCAAGGTCATAGAGCATCCCCTGCGGTCCCGTCGCCTCGGGCTGCGGAAACAGCCAGTCGCGCAGCGGCGCCAAGGGGCCTGCCATGGCGACAAACCCGAAGATGCCCATGACCACCACCACCACCAGCGCGCGCATGTCGCCGCCGCCAAACCGCACCAGCGCCCCAAAGCCGCAATTGCCCGCCAGCGCCATGCCATAGCCAAAGACCAGCCCGCCCACCACGCTGGCCGCCGGGTTCCATGCGATCGTGTGGTAAAAGCTGGCGCCCACATCCACCATGCCCGCCATCGCCCCGAACTGGGTGCCAAGGATCGCCACCGCCAGCACCACCCCCCACAGGCGCAAGCGCTTGTGATCCTTGCCGTAAATCGCGCTTTCCAGCGCGCCGAGCGTGCAGAAGTCGCCCAGCCGCGCCGCAAGGCCCAGCACCACGCCCCCGATCAGCCCGATCAGGGCCGCCAGCGCGCCATAAGGCAAATTCTCCATCCCGTTCCCCCTTATGGTTCCGGCCGGTGCCTGCGCGGCCCGGCTCTTGTTGCCCGCGGCCTCAGCCGCGGGGTCCGAACAGCCGCGCCAGCAAGGCGATGGTTTCCCCCACCTTGGGGTCCAGGATCGAATAGAAAATCGCCTGACCTTCCCGCCGTGCGCTGACCAGTCCTTCAAGGCGCAACCGCGCCAGTTGCTGGCTGACCACAGCCTGCCGCGACGACAGCAGGTTTTCAAGTTCGGTCACGCTTTTGGGCCCCGACCGCAGGTGGCACAGAATCGTCAGGCGCCCGTCATGCCCCAGCGCCTTGAGAAAATTCGCCGCCTCGTTGGCCTGCATCACCAGACCCTGCACCTCGTGGGCGGGGTACAGAATGTCGGGCATGTCTTCGTTCTGGCCCAAGGGCATGGTCGCGCCACCTCCGCCGCGCAGCATAGCCGTTGCTTGCCAGCACACAACCCGGCTTGCAAGGTCCGGAAGGCGCCGGTCAGTCGGCCACGGGTCAGTCAGCCGCGCGGGCGATCAGCTGCCCCAGAAGCGGCCAGAAGAAATCTTCGCCGGGATAGCCCTCGATCCGCCCCACCTCGGCGCCGTCCTTCAACAGCACGAACGTGGGCGTGAACACCGGCGGCGACACAAGGCTGATCCCCTCGGGCAGGGGGGCGCGCAACTGAACCGGGCGCAAGGGTGCGGCGCGCCCTTCGTCGGTGATCGGGTATTCGGGGCCGACCTCGGCATGCCAGCGCGCGCAGTAGATGCAACCGGGCTGTTCCACCATCAGAAGTTCGATCTGCGCCAGCGCGGACCCCGCCGCCCCCAGCCACAACCCGCAGACCAGTCCCAGACCACGCAGCATGTTGACAGTCCCGCTATTAGATAGAAATATACTAATATATTTTGCCCCAGCGGGCAAGCCGTCGCGTCGGGAGGGGTGCGTTTGCTCGACATCAGCTTTGGCGGGGCCGCGTTGGCCGGCCTGTTGTCCTTTCTTTCGCCCTGCATCCTGCCAATGGTGCCGTTCTACCTGTCCTATATGGCGGGACTTTCGGTCAAGGAACTGCGCGAAGGCGGCACCGTCGCGCCGGGGGCGCAGCGGCGGCTGGTCGTGCAGGCGCTGGCCTTCGCGATCGGCGTGACCACGGTGTTCGTCATGCTGGGCCTTGGCGCCACCGCGCTGGGGCGGGTGTTCGTGCAATGGAAGGACACGCTCAGCTGGCTGGCGGGCGGTGTGCTGATCCTGTTCGGGCTGCATTTCCTCGGGCTGCTGCGGATCGGGCTGTTCTACCGCGAGGCGCGGGTCCAGACCGAAACCAAACCCACCACGGTCATCGGCGCCTATGTCATGGGGCTTGCCTTCGGCTTTGGCTGGACACCGTGTGTCGGGCCAGCACTGGCCGCCATTCTGATGGTGGCGTCAGGCATGGGCGACTTGTGGCGCGGCGGGCTGTTGTTGCTGGTCTACGGGCTGGCCATGACCTTGCCCTTTG
>JAUXPG010000004.1 GCA_030683915.1 Gemmobacter sp. | reverse complement strand
GGGGATCAGGTCCGGGTTGGCGCGGACCTTGTCCCATTCGCCCGGGTTCTCGGCAAACAGCCGGATCAGCTGACCCGATACCGAAATCGTCGTGTCGAGCGAGGGGTTGATATAGTCGCGCATCAGTTGCGCGCAGGTTTCGAACGAAATCCCCCGTTCAGTGCCAACCTCAAAGATACGGCGCGCCCAGCCGCCGGGTTTCAGCTTTTCGGGGCGACCGTATTCAAGCAGGAAGTTGCGCAGGTCCTTTAGATCCTCGAACGCGGCGGCCGTGCGGGCGTTTTCGGTGCTGAACAGGTTGAAGGTAGCGGATGCCCATTTCAGCATCTGCGCCGAGTCCACCGCAGGCGGCAGGCCCACCAGTTCGGCCACGATAGTCACCGGCAAAAAGCGGGCGAAATCGGCTACTGCGTCAAACTCACCGCGCTGGCACAACGTTTTGACCAGCCCGTCAGCCGCATCGCGGATGCGGTCCTCCACATCAACCAGCGCGCCGGGCAGCAGGGGTTCGGATGTAATGCCGCGGGTGCGGTCATGCGCTGGGGGGTCAGAGTTCAGGGTCGACCCTACCAGAATGTCGTTGACCTTTTGCATGGGCGACACGCCCCGCGCGCTGGAATAACGCAACGGCTGGCGTAGAACCTCGCTCACCTCGCGGTAGTTCGGCAGGGCGTACAGGTCGTGCTTTTCCAGATAGACCACCGGCCCCAGCGCCCGCAGCGCCTCGTAGACCGGATAGGGATTGCGGATCGACTCGTCCGAATAGAAATCAACCGAAGAGACCGGGATGCCTTGAGGAATGGCGGTGCGGGTGTTCATGCTGCGGTCTCCTCGTGGCGCAGGCGAAGACAGTGAAGGTCCATCATGTCGGATTGGTTGAAGGCGCCCATCCCGCCGTCAATGGCAATATCTGCGCCTTTCAGCCAGTTTGATTCTGGCGAAAGCACGAAGGCAGCAATCTCGGCAATCTCCTCGGGCTTGCCAGCGCGGCCGGCACGTTCCAAGTTGCGCGCCATCTTTGCCCCGAAGACGCGCTGGAAATCCCCGAGAATGCCAGTCGCAATTCCACCGGGACTCAGTGAGTTGATACGCAGGCCGCGTTGCACCATGGCCTCGGCTTCGGCCAGCGTCCATAGGATGACCGCTTCCTTGGTCAGGTTGTAGCACCGGGTGGCATCCAGCTTTTCGGTGGCGATGAACCGCGCCAGTTGATCTCGCCGGGTCAATGCGCCCAGACGCTTGACCTGCTCCACCGCATCGCGCCATCCGTGGCCGGCGCGGCTGGCCATGTTCAGGATCGAGGCATCGGGACGCATCCAAGGCAGCATCGCATGGGTAAAAGCACGCGTGCCCAGAAAATTGACCTGAAGGATGGTTTCTTCCAAACCGTCGCGCGGCGGCAACCCGGCGTTGTTGCACAACCCGTCCAGTGCTTCGCCCACCTGCCCGGCGGCCGCGGCGATGCTGGCGGCATCGTTCAGGTCCAGCGGGATGAAACGGTCGACGTTCGCCGCTGTCTCGCGGATATCGAACCCGATCACTCGATGGCCCTGATCCTTGAGTATTCGTGCAAGCTCTGCCCCGATCCCGCTGGCAACGCCCGTCACCGCATAGGTCAACTGTGCCATCTGGTCCTCCGTGTCGATGCATCGCCATCTAGGGCGGCAGGCACGATCAGGAACAGCCATGGAAATGCTACACGTATTCATGTAGCTTATCACCATGAGGGTTCAGCACATCCAGATCCTTGTTGCTATCGCCGATCACGGCAGCCTGCGCGCGGCCGCCGCGGCGCTGGGAAAATCACAGCCTGCCTTGACCCAAGCCCTGCAGCAGGCCGAGGAGGAACTCGGCGTCGCCATTTTCAACCGCACCTCGCGCGGGGTCGAGGTGACTGAAATCGGCGAACGTATCCTGACCCGCGCTCGAACCATTGCCTCCGAAATCGGGCGGCTGGACGAGGAAGTTGCGCAACTGCGCGGCGAACAGGTGGGCGCGGTGCACGTCTGCGTGTCACCGCTGGCTGCGGTGCGGATCATGCCCCGCGCGCTGACCTTCTTTCGGAAGTCCTTTCCCAACATCGACGTGCGCCTGTCCAGCGGGCTGTTTCCCGGCGCGCTGAAACCCCTGCGCGAAGGGCGTACCGACCTGTTGATCGGCCCGGCGCCGCCCGCGGGCATGGCGCACGAGATCGCGGTGGAACATCTGATCGACACCCCGATCCAGATCGTGACCGCCACGGATTCGCCCTTGCTGCGGGCGCGGTCGCTCGCCGACCTGCGCGAAGCTCAATGGATCATGATCGGCGCGCCGGGAGGGCCGGGGGACATCTTTCGCCAGCCGTTCATCGACCATGGCCTGATCCCGCCGCGCGCCACGACAACATCAGAGTCCTACTTCGGGGCGCTGGCGATTGTCGAAAGCCTGGGCGCGGTCTGCACCTTTCCGCAACTGCTGCTGGAAGACGTGATCAAGACTTGGCGTATCGCAGCGATCCCGATCCGCGAAACCATCGCGCCCTTGCGCATTTCGCTGATGACGCGTGCCGGCCACCCGCTGACGCCGGCCGCCGATGCGCTGGCCATGTGCATCAGGCGCCGCGTCACGTCGATGTAGGCGATAGTCGCGGCTTATCGCGATTGGCGCAATGTCACTGTGCGTTATCACCCCCGGTCACTAGAGGGTAGTGTCAGGCTTTCTGCCGATCAAAGGGAGGATCATCATGACCACACGCCGGCTGGCTTTTGCTTCGCTGCTCGCTGCCACAGCCCTGACCGGACCGGCCGTTGCCGGCACGGAGCTGAGCTTCAACATCCTGTTTCCGCAAACCCATTTCGCTTGGCCAGTGTTCCAGGCCTGGGCCGAAGATGTTGCCGCCGCCACCAACGGCGAAGTCAAGATCACCTTCCCGCCACAATCCGTTGCCCCGCCGCCCGGCATCGTCGATGCAGTGCGCAATGGCGTGGTCGACGCCGGGTTCGTGTTCAATGGTTTCATCGGCCAGCAGTTCCCCGGCACGATGCTGACCCAGATGCCATTCATCGACCTTGGCAACAGCGAGGCGATGTCGGTCGCGTTCTGGGAAAGCTACGCCGAAAGCTTTGCTTCGGTGGAAAACGTAAAGGGTGTGCAGATGGTGTCCGGCTTTCACCTTGGCCCGACTTATCTGTGCTCCACCACCGATACCCCGATCACCACGCGGGACGACCTGAAGTCCCGCCGCGTCTGGGCCCTGCCGGGCACCATAGCCGAAACGCTGAAGACGATGGATCTGGCCATCACCGCCTCGCCGGCGGTGCAGCTGCAGGAACTGACCTCGCGCAACACGGTGGACGCGCATCTGGGCGTGACCATGGAAACCATCGTGGCCTTTGGCGTAGCACCCTATACCAAGTCGTGCCTGGACATGTCGCCTGCGCTGCAATCGGCCAGCTTTTCCATCTTTTTCAACCAGCGGACCTGGGACCGGATGCCGGCCGAACACCGCGCCGCCATCGAGAAGCTTTCGGGTTCGGCTCTGGCCGCTCGCCTCGGCGCCGCAACGGATGCCGCCGACGATGCCGCCCGCGCCAAACTGGAAAGCATGGGCGTGACCTTTGCTCCGATGGATCAGGGCCTGCTGGATGCCATGCGCGCGGCCTCGGACGGTGTGGCCAAAAGCTGGTCTGATGCGGTGCAAAAGGCCTACGGCATCGATGGCATGGCGCTGATCGAGGCGACCCGCGCCCGCGTCGCCGCGGCCTCGTCGAACTGAGCGCCCGGGGCGGCGGCCAAACCCGGTCGTCGCCACCATCCGCGCAAGGGAGGGCGCTATGGACCTGATCCGCAAACTGACGATTGTACTGGGCGCGGCCTGTCTTGTGGCCATGACGCTGGTCATCTGCGCCGAAGTCGTGATGCGCTATTTCTTTGGCCGACCGATTTTCGGGTCGGCAGAGATGACCCAGATCTTGCTGGGGGTCTTGGTCTTTGCCGGCATGTTCGCCGTCACACGCGACCGCGGGCATGTCAACGTCTCGCTGTTCGAACCGGTGTTGTTGCGGCATTTCCGGCGCGGCTATCGCAGCATCTTTGACGTGACGACCCTCTTGGGCGTGGCTGGCGTCACCGGTGTTCTGGCCTGGCGAGCCTGGGATCTGACGCATTACCCGGAAACCACGGTCGTTCTGCAAGTACCGATGGTCTGGATCGTGGGCGCGATGACCGTCCTGTCCGGACTGGCCATCATCGCGGCGCTAGCCGCGATGCGCGAGGACAAGCGCCCAACGCCGCCGCATTCGCCGCAGGCACGGGACTAGGGGGGATAGAATGGAACTTGCGCTGACCGGATTTGCCATCCTGCTTCTTCTGGCCTTGATCGGGGTGCCGCTGGCCTTTGCCACCCTTCTCGTGGGCTTTTTCGGGTTGATGTATCTGCGCGGGCTGGACGCGGCCCTGGCCGTCACCTCCCAGTGGATCGTGGAAAGCTCGATTAACTATAACCTGTCGATCATTCCCTTGTTCGTGCTGATGGGCGCCTTCATCCACCGATCCGGCATCAGCACCGACCTGTTTTCAGCCTCTTACGCCTGGTTCGGGCGGTTCCGCGGCGGGCTTGCGCTGTCGGGCATTCTGTCATGCGCGGGGTTCGCTGCCGTGTGCGGATCGTCGCTGGCGACCGCCGCCACGATGACCCGCGTGGCCATCCCGCCGATGCGCAGCTTTCGCTACAACGACGGCTTTTCTGCCGGGACCATCGCGGCGGGCGGCACGCTGGGCATCATGATCCCGCCGTCGGTGCCGCTTGCGATTTATGGCATCGTGGCCGGGCAGGACATCGGGCTGCTGTTCATCGCCGGAATCCTGCCGGGCGTGCTGTTGGTGTGCCTGTTCATGCTCGCCGCTGTCGGCGTGACCACCCTGCGCCCTGACTTCGGCCCGGCAGGGGAAGCGAAATCCCTGCGCGACACGCTGCGGGCGTCATATTCCACCTGGCCCGTGATCATCCTCTTCGGCATCATTCTGGGCGGCATCTACAGCGGCATCTTCACACCGACCGAGGCAGCGGGCGTCGGCTGTGCCGGGGCGTTCCTGTTCGGGGTCTTTCGTGGGCATTTCCTGGATCGCGCCAGCCTTTGGGGCGTGTTCGAGGAAACCGTGCTGACCACGGCGATGATCTTTGCCATCGTGTTTTCCGCCCTGGTTCTCGCGCAGTTCGTCAACCTGACCGGGATGCCCTATGAGCTGCAATCGCTGGTGCTGGGCTGGGGTCTTGGGCCGATCGGGCTGGTGCTGATGATCTGCGGAATCTGCGTGCTTTTGGGCATGGTGTTCGAATCCATCGGTATCTTGCTGCTGATCATCCCGGTGTTCCTGCCGGCGCTTGGGTCGCTGGGCGTGGACCTGATCTGGTTCGGCATCCTGGTGATCGTGGTGATCGAGCTGGGCCTGATCACGCCCCCCATCGGCATGAACGTGTTCACTGTCAAATCGGTGGCACCCGAAATTCCGCTGGGTTCGATCTTTCTGGGCGTGTTGCCCTACATCGCCGCGATGGTGTTGGCCGGCATGTTGATCCTGTTCTTCCCCCAGATCGCCACCTTCCTTCCCGAGGCCATGAGATGACCGACCCTGTCCAGACGCAGCTTTACATCGACGGCGCCCGCTGCGACGCTGCGGATGGCGGTACCTATGCCATCCACAACCCTGCCCGCCCGTCCGAACTGGTGGGGCACGCTGCCGCGGGTACGCAGGACGATGTGAACCGCGCCATGCGCGCGGCCCATGCTGCCTTCCCCGGATGGGCCGCTCTAAGCTACGCTGAACGCGGGGCGATGCTGCGCGAAGTGGCTGCCGCCATCACGCAAGACATGGCCGAGGTCGAGGCGCGGGCCCGCCTGTTCACCCGCGAGCACGGCAAGATTCTGCGCGAAACGCATCTGGAAATCAGCCGTCTGGGCGAACGCTTTGTCCAGTCGGCGAATTATGCCGAACGGCTGGCGCGGGACGAGATCATCCGCGCCGCGCCGAATGACACCATCATTACCCGCCAGCCGCGCGGTGTGGCAGCTCTGGTGGTGCCGTGGAACTGGCCGCTTGCCATCCTCGGGGCAAAACTGCCGCAGGCGCTGATGGCGGGGAATACGGTGGTGGTGAAGCCGTCGGCAAATTCGGCGCTGGCGCCCACGTTGACGCTGCACAAGATCGCCGAACGTCTGCCACCCGGGGTGGTGAACATCCTGACCGGGTCGGCCTCCCGCATCGGCGATGCGATCATCGGGCACCCGCTGGTGCGCTATGTAAACTTTACCGGATCGGTCGATGTGGGCCGCCACGTCATGAAGGTGGCCGCCGAAAACATCACGCCGGTCACGCTGGAACTGGGTGGCAACGATGCGGGCCTTGTGCTGGCGGATGCCGACCTGACGG
>JAUXPG010000478.1 GCA_030683915.1 Gemmobacter sp. | reverse complement strand
ACTTGGATCAGAGCGAAACCGGCAAGGTCAGAACGGGCAGGGGGCGGTGAAGGTCAGCATGACGCCGGTGTCCGGGTGGCGCAGGCGCAGCGATTCCGCGTGGAGCATCAGGCGGGGGTGGGCGCGGGCGGGGCCGGTGGCGTAAAGCGGGTCACCGAGGATCGGGTGGCCAAGTTCGGCCATGTGCACGCGCAACTGGTGGCTTCGCCCCGTCAACGGCATGAGGCGCACCCGGGTTTCGCCGCCGCCCGATCTGACCACGCGCCAGTCGGTCTGGGCCGGGCGCCCGGTGTCATGGTTCACGTGCTGGCGCGGGCGGTTCGGCCAGTCGACCGTCAACGGCAGGTCGACCCGGCCCTGCCGTTCGGCCATTTCGCCAAAGACGCGGGCGATGTAGGCCTTCTTGACCGTGCGCGCCTCGAACTGCTGACCAAGCGCGCCTTGGGCCGCCTTGGTCCGCGCAAAGACCATGACGCCGGAGGTGTCAAGGTCCAGCCGGTGCACCAGCAGCACGTCGGGATAAACCGCGCGCAGCCGCGCGATCAGGCAATCGGCCCTCTCCGCGCCCCGGCCCGGCACAGAAAGGAGGCCAGCGGGTTTGTCCACGAGGATCAGGCTGTCATCGGCGTGCAGCACCCGCAACGGCACATCGGGGGGCGCATATACAAAGCCGGGGTCCGCGTCGTCGTGCTGCATGTTCGCTCTGATCCAAATATCCCCGCCGGAGGCGCACGGGTCCGCCCGCGCGCCCGTTCAGGATCAGACGATCCGGTGGCCCGCCGCCGCCAGCCGCCGCGCGAGTTCGCGGATATGGTCAGGCCCCACCTCGCAGCATCCCCCGATAAGGGTGGCGCCGCTGTCGACCCAAGCCATCGCCATGTCGGCGTAGCGGTCGGGGGTCAGGTCGTGCCGGTGTTCCAGCGCATCGACGGTCGGGGCATCCGCCTTGAACGCCTCGGAGATATGCGTGAACCCGTTGGCATAGGCGCCGAAGGGCAGGCCAAAGCCGCGCAGCGCGGCCATCGCTGCTGCCATCGCCTCGGGGACCGAGCAGTTCGCCAGCACTGCCGCCGGTCGATAGCGCGCGATCAGCGGCTGCAGGTCAGCCAGCGGTTCGCCCGACCGCAGGCGGCTGCCATCGGTGTCGTCCACCGTGACCGACAGCCAGACCGGGCGGCCGTGCCCCTGCGCCCCGCGCAGCGCGCCTTCGGCCTGTTTGACCGAACTCATGGTTTCCGCGAGGAACAGATCGACCCCCGGCGCAAGCAGGGCACAGATCTCGGCGTATTTCGGGGCGGCTTCGGCCACCTCGGGGCAGGTGTCGGGCCGGTAGGACGCAACCAGCGGGCCAAGCGAGCCGGCGATGCGCCCCGCGCCGTGGGCCGCGCGTGCCGCCTGCGCCTCGGCCAGCGCCGCTGCATGCAGGCGGGCGAATTCATGGTCAAGACCGAAGCGGTCCAGCCGGTCGTGATGGATGGCATAGGTGTTTGTCGTGGCCACCGTGGCGCCCGCCGCGAAATAATCCGCGTGGATCGCCTGCACGAGGCCGGGATGATCCATCATCACCCGCGTGGCCCACAGCGGCGTTGGTGCCTGCCCCGAGCGGTGTACCAGTTCCTGGCCCATGCCGCCGTCAAGCAATGTGATGTCCATGTCTATCCCTCCGTTGCCAAGCGCAGGGCCAGCCCGGCGAACAGCACCGCTGCCAGCCGGTTGACCACTCCCATCCGCCGCGCCAGCGCCTGACCTGCCAGCCCGGCCACGATGCCATAGCCCATGGTCACCAGTGTGCCGGTAAACGCAAAGACCAGCCCCAGCGCCACGATCTGTTGCCACACCGGCGGCCCGCCCGCCACCACGAACTGCGGCAGGAAGGCCAGCATGAACAGCACCGGCTTGGGGTTGAGAATGTTGGTCAGCACGCCCTTGCGCCACGCTTTCCACAGGCTGGCATGGCCCTGGCCTGTACCGGCGGCCCCGGCCATCCACGATTTCCACGCGAGCCACACAAGATATCCCGCGCCACCCCACCGCAGCGCGTCAAGCGCCTGCGGATGCGCGGCAATCAACGCCGAGACCCCGGCGGCGGCGAGAGTCACATGCCAGAGCACGCCGCTGCCCGCGCCAAACCCCGCCGCAGCACCGGCCTTTGGCCCGCCCTGAATGCCGCAGGCGGTGGCCAGCACCATATCCGCGCCGGGGGCGAAGTTCACGACCAGACCACCGATCAGGAAGGCCAGGAACTGTTCGGCGGACAGGAAGGCGAGCGCGTCGATCATCGGGGGCTCCGCGGGGGCAGGTGGCGCCCGTGATCGGGGGCAGCGGCAGGAAGGTCAAGGGGCCGCACGGTGGCAGGGTCGCGAAACACGCGGGGGGCCGCGCTGCGGGCATCACCCGCGCCGCGCGCGCTGCCTTGTCAGCCCTGAAGGGTCCGCACTCCATACCCTTCGCCGCGCGCCCGCATGGCGGCCACGGCGGCGATTGCCCCGGCAGCCGTGGTGAAATACGGGATCTTGTCCATCAGGGCGACGCGGCGGATGTCACGGCTGTCGTTGATGGATTGCGCGCCTTCGGTGGTGTTCATCACCAGCGCGATGTCGCCGTTCTTCAGCGCGTCCACGATGTTCGGGCGCCCTTCATAGACCTTGTTGATCAGCGTCGCCCGCGCGCCATTGGCGCCCAGCCAGTCGGCGGTGCCTTTGGTCGCGGTCAGCTCAAACCCCATCGCCACCAGATCGCGGGCGGCAGCGGCAAGGCTTTCGGTCTTGTCGGCGTCCTTGATCGACACGAACACCCGGCCCGTGTCGGGCAGCACGGTGCCCGCGCCCATCTGCGCCTTGAGGAAGGCCAGTGCAAAGGTGCGGTCCCAGCCCATGACCTCGCCGGTGGACCGCATTTCGGGGCCAAGCAGCGGGTCCACGCCGGGAAAGCGGGCAAAGGGCAGCACGGCTTCCTTCACGCTGAACCACGGGGTTTTCGGGTCTGCCAGCGTCAGCGGGTCGGCCAGAGGCAAAGGCGTGTCGGGGCCGACGCCTGCGGGATAAGGCGCGCGCATCGGAAAGGCCGACAGCTTCTCGCCCGCCATCAGGCGCGCGGCGATGCTGGCGATGGCGCTGTCGGTCGCCTTGGCGACAAAGGGCACCGTGCGGCTGGCGCGGGGGTTTACCTCCAGCACATAGATCATGCCGTCCTTGATGGCGAACTGCACGTTCATCAGGCCGACAACGTGCAGCGCCTTGGCCATCAGCACGGTCTGGCGCTTCATTTCCTCGATGGTTGCATCGTCAAGGCTGTGCGGCGGCAGGCAGCAGGCGCTGTCGCCGGAATGCACGCCGGCCTCTTCGATATGCTCCATGATCCCGGCGACATGCACCGCGTCCCCGTCGCTCAAGGCGTCGACATCGACCTCGATCGCGCCGGACAGATAGCTGTCCAGCAGAACCGGACTGTCGCCCGAGACCTGCACCGCCGTGGTGATATAGCGTTCCAGTTGCGCATCGTCGCGGATGATTTCCATCGCACGCCCGCCCAGCACGAAGGACGGGCGGATCACCAGCGGATAGCCCACCGAGGCCGCGACGGCAAAGGCCTCGTCGCGGCTGCGCGCGGTGCCGTTGACCGGCTGGCGCAGGCCGAGCGTGTGCAGCAGTTGCTGGAACCGTTCGCGGTCTTCCGCAAGGTCGATGGCATCGGGCGTGGTGCCAAGGATCGGGATGCCTTCCTGATGCAGCGCATTGGCCAGCTTCAGCGGCGTCTGCCCGCCATACTGCACGATCACGCCATGCAGCGTGCCGTTCGACTGTTCCACCCGCAGGATTTCCAGCACGTGTTCCAGCGTCAGCGGTTCAAAATACAGCCGGTCCGAGGTGTCATAGTCCGTGGACACGGTTTCGGGGTTGCAGTTGATCATGATCGTCTCGTAGCCCGCAGCCGTCAGCGCATAGCAGGCATGGACGCAGCAGTAATCGAACTCGATCCCTTGACCGATCCTGTTGGGACCGCCGCCCAGAATGACCACCTTTTTCTTGTCGCTCGGGCGGGCCTCACATTCCACATCGCCCATCGCGGGGGCTTCGTAGGTGGAATACATGTAGGGCGTCTGCGCCTCGAATTCGGCGCCGCAGGTGTCGATGCGCTTGAACACTGCGGTCACGCCAAGGTTGCGGCGCGCGCGGCGCACCTGCGCCTCGTCCCGGCCCGTCAGGCGTGCCAACCGTGCATCGGTAAAGCCCATCATCTTCAACCGCCGCAGCCCGGCTTCGGTGACCGGCAGGCCGTCCTTGCGGATCTCGGCCTCGGCGTCGATGATTTCGCGGATGCGGGCAAGGAACCACGGGTCAAACGCGGTGATGGCCTGGATGTCGTCGTTGCTGAACCCTTCGCGCATCGCCTGCGCGATGACACGAAGCCGGTCGGGTGTGGCTTGCGACAGGGCCTTGGAAATGGCGGCGCGTGCGTTGGCGTCGAGGTCCCGGGTCGAGCCCGGGACGGGCGTGCCCAGCACACCCGGAATGGCGATTTCGTCAAACCCGGTCAGCCCGGTTTCAAGGCTCGCCAGCGCCTTTTGCAGGCTTTCGTGGATGGTGCGGCCAATCGCCATTGCCTCGCCCACCGATTTCATCGCGGTGGTCAGGAACGGCTCGGACCCGGGGAATTTCTCAAAGGCAAAGCGCGGGATCTTGGTCACGACATAGTCAATGGTCGGCTCGAAGCTGGCGGGCGTGACCTTGGTGATGTCGTTGTCCAGCTCGTCCAGCGTGTACCCCACCGCCAGCTTGGCGGCGATCTTGGCAATCGGGAACCCGGTCGCCTTGGACGCCAGCGCCGAGGACCGCGACACGCGTGGGTTCATCTCGATCACCACCATGCGGCCATCGGCGGGGTTGATCGCCCATTGCACGTTCGAGCCGCCGGTTTCCACCCCGATCTCGCGCAGCACGGCGATGGAGCCGTTGCGCATGATCTGGTATTCCTTGTCGGTCAGCGTCAGGGCGGGGGCCACGGTGATGCTGTCGCCGGTATGCACGCCCATTGGATCGACGTTTTCGATGGAACACACGATGATGGCGTTGTCGGCGCGGTCGCGCACCACCTCCATCTCGAATTCCTTCCAGCCCAGCAGCGATTCGTCGACCAGCACCTGTGCCATCGGGCTGGCCTCCAGCCCCGATTTCACGATCGCCTCGTAATCGTCGCGGTTGTAGGCCACGCCGCCGCCGGTGCCCCCCAGCGTGAAGGCCGGGCGGATGATCGCGGGCAGGCCGACATAATCCAGCGCCGCCACCGCCTCGCGCACACCGGCGGCAATGTCGAATTTGCCGTTGGGCAGCTTGGGCGCGGCGATGATGGTCGCTTTGGGGTTTTCCAGCCCGATCCTGTCCATCGCCTCGCGGAACAGCTTGCGGTCCTCGGCCATTTCGATGGCCTGGCGGTTGGCCCCGATCAATTCCACACCGAACTTGTCCAGCACGCCCATGTCTGCCAGCGCAAGGCTGGTGTTCAGCCCGGTCTGCCCGCCCATCGTGGGCAGCAGCGCGTCGGGGCGTTCGATCTCGATGATCTTGGCAACGACCTCGGGGGTGATCGGCTCGATGTAGGTGGCATCGGCCAGACCCGGATCGGTCATGATGGTGGCGGGGTTCGAGTTGACGAGGATGACCCGGTACCCTTCTTCCTTGAGCGCCTTGCAGGCCTGAGCGCCGGAATAGTCGAACTCGCACGCCTGCCCGATCACGATGGGACCGGCGCCGATGATCATGATGGAGGTGATATCGGTTCTTTTCGGCATGACGGACCCCTTGCGCAAATTGTCCGGCGTTATAGCTACCGCGCCCCCACACGCAAGCCTGTTCGGTGGCGCAAAGGATGGATTGCGTGTCGGTCATGGCTCGGCGCGGCTGTCGGGGTGTGGTAGGCGGCGGGGGCAAGGGCAGGGTGACGGCATGGAAACGGGCACGGTACGGGTAGAGGATGGGCCGGGCGGGGCGCCGGCGGTCTTTGCCGCGCCGCGCCGGGTGGTGGCGGCATGGCACCCCGGTCAGGTCGCCCCGGCGCTGGCCGAACTCGACGCCGCGCGGGCGGCGGGGCATTGGGTGGCGGGCTGGGTCGGGTATGAGGCGGGCTTTGCGCTGGAGTCCCGGTTGGCGCCCCGGTTTCGCGCGCCCGAAGGGCCGTTGCTGGCCTTCGGCATCTATGATGGCCCCACGCCTGATACGGGGTGGCCGGACAGCACGGCGGCGTCGGGCCACCTGACCACCCCCGAACCCCTGATCACCCGCGCCCAGTATGACGCGGCCTTTGACCGGGTGGCGGGTTACATCGCGGCGGGCGACATCTATCAGGTCAACCTGACCTTCCCCATGGCAGCGCGCTGGTCGGGCGACCCGCGCGGGCTTTATGCCGCGTTGCGGGCACGCCAGCCTGTGCCGCACGGCGGTTTTGCCGATCTGGGTGTGGGCCCGGTGGTGCTGTCCTGTTCGCCCGAACTGTTCTTGCGGGTAGGGGGCGGCGTGGTGGAAACCCGCCCGATGAAGGGCACTGCCCCGCGCCACCCCGACCCCGCCCGCGATGCCGAACTGGCCGCCGACCTGCGCGCCAGCCCCAAGGGACAGGCCGAAAACCTGATGATCGTGGACCTTCTGCGCAACGATCTCAGCCGGGTCTGCGCCATGGGGTCGGTCCGGGTGCCCGCCCTGTTTGACGTGGTCAGCTACACCACCGTGCATCAGATGGTGTCGCGGGTGGTGGGGCGCCTGTTGCCGGGGCAGGGTGGCATGGCCCCCCTGATGGCGGCGCTGTTTCCCTGCGGGTCAGTGACCGGCGCGCCCAAGATCCGCGCGATGGAAATCATCCACGAACTGGAGCCGTTTCCGCGCGGCGCCTATTGCGGGGCGCTGGGCTGGATGGCGCCGGGGGGCGATGCCAGCTTCAACGTGACCATCCGCACGATCAGCCTGTTTCCCGACGGGCGCGCGGTGCTGAATGTGGGCGGCGGCGTGGTGGCCGATTCGACCGCCACCGGCGAATTCGAGGAGGCGCTGTGGAAAGCCCGTTTCGCGGCCTTGACCTGACCGGCGTCGCGCTGATCGAAACCTTGCTGTGGGATGGCGCGGCCTTCCCCCTGCTGCCCAGGCATCTGGCGCGGTTGGCAACGGCGCGCGCCGCCTTTGACTGGCCCCCGCTGGACCCGGAGCCTGCACTCCGCGCCGCCGTGACACGGGGGGCGGCGCAGCGGGTGCGCCTGCTGGCCGCGCCCGACACCGTGCAGGTCACGGTCGCCACTCTGCCCCCGGCGGCGGTGGCGTGGCGGGTGCGGCTGGCGTCGGTGCTGCTTGATCCTGCGGACCCGTGGCTCTTGGTCAAATCCACCCGCCGCGCGCAGTATGATGCCGACCGCGCCGCGCTTCCCGAGGGGGTGGACGAACTGATCTACGCCAACCGTCGGGGCGAGATGTGTGAAGGCACCATCACCACCCTGTTCTTTGACGCCGGGCAGGGTCTTTGCACCCCGCCGCTGGCCTGCGGTTGCCTGCCCGGCTGCTTGCGCGCCGATCTGCTGGCGACCGGCAGGTGCCACGAGGCGGTGCTGCCGGTGGCCGACCTGCCGCGCGTGCGGCTTTGGGTTGGCAACGCGGTGCGCGGGCTGATCCCGGCGCGGCTGGCCTAGCCGGCGGAAGGGCGCGCAAGCGCGAAAGGACCGCGCCCCGGGGCTGGATTGGCGCGGCGCCTACGCATAGGTTGGGGGACATGGGAAAGTTCCGTTCGTTTGTTCTGGCGTCTGGTCTGGCGGGGCTTGCGGCCCCGGCATTGGCGCATCCGCATGTGTTCATCGATGCGGGGGTCGAATTGCGGTTCGACGGCGATGGCCGGCTCGAGGCCCTGCGCGTGGTCTGGGTCTATGACGACCTGACCAGCCTGATGATTCTGGCCGACCGTGGCTTTGACCCCGATGGCGACGGCGCGCTGACCGACGAGGAAACCGCGCGGCTCAGCGGGTTCGACATGCAGTGGGATGCGGGCTTTGCCGGGGATACCTATCTGCTGCACGGCGATCAGCCCGTGGAGCTGGGCCGCCCGCAGGACTGGACGGCGCGGGTCGTCGAAGGGCGCATCATCACCACCCATCTGCGCGCGCTGGAGGCGCCGGTTGCCCCGGGCGCGGCGCCCCTTGTAGTGCAGGTCTATGACCCCGGCTATTACACCGCCTACGCCATTTCCGCCGAACCTGTGATCCGGGGGCGTGACGATTGTCTGGCCGAGGTGTTCGGCCCCGATCTCGAGGCCGCGCAGGCCGCTTTGCAGGCGGCGATGCAGGAGCTGTCGGGGCTGGATCTGGAACAGGGCTTTCCCGCCGTGGGCCAGACCTATGCCGAGGAGGTGCGCCTGACATGCCCGTCACAATGATGCGGGCGCTGGGGCTGGCGGGGCTGGGCCTTGTCGCACTGCTCGCGGTGTTCTGGGCGCTGGGCGGGGTGGACCGGATCGAGGCGATGGCCGTCGCCGCGCAGCGGTCGTTCCGTGACGACCTTGCCACCGCCCTGCGCGCGCTTCGCAGCGGCGAAAGCGGTGCGCTTTGGGCGCTGGTCGGGCTGGCGTTCGGGTATGGCGTGCTGCATGCCGCCGGGCCGGGGCATGGCAAGGTGCTGATCGGCGGTTACGGCGTCGCGCGGCGCGTGGCGCTGGTGCGGCTTGCGGCGCTGGCCTTGGTGTCCAGTCTGGCACAGGCCACGGTCGCGGTCGCGGTGGTCTATGGCGGGCTGGGCCTTTTTGGCGTGACACGCGCGGCGATCGGGGTGGCGGGTGATGGCTGGATGGTGGCGCTGGGCCACGCGATGATGGCGGGCATCGGCCTGTGGCTGGTCTGGCGCGGGGCAAAGGGGCTACGCCGCGCGGCGGCGCGGCCCCAGCATCATCCGCATCACCACGACCACCACCATCACGATGCCACGGACCCCGACGCCTGCGACACCTGTGGCCACCGTCACGCCCCGTCGCTGGCCCAGGCGCAAGCTGCTGCCGGCTGGCCCGAGATGGCGGCACTGGTCGCGGGCATCGCCGTGCGGCCCTGCACGGGGGCGCTGATGTTGCTGGTCCTGACATGGCAACTGGGGCTGGTCTGGACCGGCGTTCTGGGCGCCTATGCGATGGGTCTGGGCACCGCGCTGGTGACCATCGGGGTGGCCCTTGTGGCGGTGACC
>JAUXPG010000419.1 GCA_030683915.1 Gemmobacter sp. | reverse complement strand
GGCGAAGTGGCGGAGGTTTGCAAACCTCCGCCACTTCGCCCGACTGCAGCCCCCATCAATAGGTCGCGCGCCCGCCCGACAGGTCGAACACCCCGCCCGTGGTGAACGAATTTTCGGCCGTGCAGAGCCACGCGATCATGGCGGCGGCCTCGTCCACCTCAAGGAATCGGCCACGGGGTATTTTCGACAACATGAAGTCGATGTGGCTTTGCGCCATCTGGTCAAAGATACGGGTGCGCGCGGCGGCGGGGGTGACGCAGTTGACCGCAATGTCCTGCCCTGCGTGTTCCTTGCCCAGCGATTTGGTCAGCGCCATCACGCCGGCCTTGCTGGCGGAATAGGCGGCGGCGTTGGGGTTTCCTTCCTTCCCCGCGACCGAGGCGATCAGCACCGCGCGGCCATAACCTCGCGCCGCCATGTGCGGCAGCACCGCGCGGCAGGTGTGGAACATGCCGTTCAGGTTCACGTCGATGATGCGGTGCCATTCGTCCACCGGGTAATCCACCACCTTGGCGTTCATCCCGGCGATCCCCGCACTCGCCACCAGCACATCCAGTCGCCCGTGCGCAGCGGCGCAGGCGTCGGCCAGCGCCTGCACCGCGCCTGCGTCGGTGACGTCCACGCCATGCCCCTCCGCCCGCCCGCCAAGGCCCGCCGCCGAGGCGCGCGCAAGTTCAGCGTCCATGTCCCACAGCAGCACGGTGGCCCCCGAGGCATGCAGCCGCCGGGCCACCGCCAGCCCGATGCCCTGCGCGCCCCCGGTGACCACGGCGACCTGCCCGGTCAGATCATATGCGTTCATTGCCGTCCCCTTTCAGCGGTCCGCGACCACGTCCTGCCGCTGTTGCCCCAGGCCTTCGATGCCCAGTTCCACCACGTCGCCCGGCCGCAGATACTGCGGCGGCTTCATCCCCAGCGCGACGCCGGGTGGGGTGCCGGTGGAAATGATGTCACCCGGATGCAGGGTAAAGAACTGCGACAGGTAACTGACCAGATGCGCCACCCCATAGACCATGGTGCGTGTCGATCCGTTCTGGCGCGACTGGCCGTTCACAGTCAGCCACATGCCCAGGTTCTGCGGGTCGGCCACCTCGTCCCGCGTCACGAGCCAAGGGCCGGTCTGGCCGAAGTTGTCGCAGCTTTTGCCCTTGGTCCACTGGCCTGCGCGTTCGGCCTGAAATGCCCGTTCGGACACATCGTTGATGACGCAGTAGCCCGCGACATGGTCAAGTGCCCGGTCCTCGGGGATATATTTTCCGGCCGTGCCGATCACCACGCCCAGTTCGACTTCCCAGTCGGTTTTCTCGGACCCGCGCGGGATGATGATGGGGTCGTCGGGGCCGCAGATCGCGCTGGTGGCCTTCATGAAGATGATCGGTTCGGGCGGCACGGTGGCGCCGGTTTCGGCCGCATGGTCGGAATAGTTCAGCCCGATGCAGATGAATTTGCCGGTGCCGGTGACACAAGGCCCCAGCCGCGCCCCGGCGGGCACTGGCGGCAACGCGCCCGCGTCCACGCCGCGCAGCATTGCCAGCCCCGCATCCGACAGGATGGTGCCGCCGATGTCGGGCACAAGCCCGGTCAGGTCACGCGCCACCCCGGCGCTGTCCAGCAGTCCGGGCCGTTCCGCCCCCGCAGGGCCCCAGCGCAGCAGTTTCATGGTGTTTCCTTTCAGGTGTTCGACCAGCCGCCATCGACAACCATCGCGGCGCCTGTGGTGAATGCACTTTCGTCCGATCCAAGGTAAACCGCCAGCGCGGCGATTTCCTGCGCGGTGCCAAGGCGGCCAGAGGGCTGGCGGGCCAGAAACAGGCGCCGCGCCTCATCGACACCGCCGGGCAGCGTGGCGCCCAACGCCTCCATCCGGCCCATCAGGGACGGGCTTTCCACTGTGCCGGGGCAGATCGCGTTGCAGCGGATGCCCTTGGCCACGAAATCGGCGGCGATCGCCTTGGTCAGCCCGATCACCCCGGCCTTGGTCACACCATAGACAAATCGGTTCGGTGCGGCCTGAATCGACCCTACAGCCGAGGCGACGTTGATGATGCTGCCGCCCCCGCGCGCCAGCATGCCGGGCAACAGCGCCCGCGTGACCCGGTACATCGCCGTCAGGTTCAGGTCGACCGAGAAGTCCCACTGGTCGTCATCGCAGTCCAGAATGGTGCCATGCGCCACGTAGCCGGCCGCGTTGAACAGAATGTCGATACCGCCAACCGCCGCCGCCACCTGCGCCACCGCGTCACGGTCGCGCACGTCCAGGACCTGCGCCGTGGCGCCCTCCAGCGTTCCGATCGTGGCGGGGTTGATGTCGGCGGCTATCACCTCGGCCCCTTCGCGCAGGAAGGCTTCGGCAGTGGCCCGCCCGATCCCCTGCCCGGCGGCTGTGACCAGCGCGCGTTTGCCTGTCAGTCGTCCCATGGATATCCCCTATCCCAGTGCCGCAATCACGGCGTCGGTCGTGGTGACCAGCGCCACGTTCTGCATCGCATAGTCAATGCTGGCGCGGTGCCAGTCCGCGTTCATGGTGGAACACCCGTCCTCGGGTATCACCATGACATAGCCCTTGTCCGCACCCGTGCGCGCGGTGTGTTCGATGGACATGTTGGTCCATGCGCCGGTTTCGATGATCATGTCGCGGCCCGTGGCCTTGAGGATGGTTTCCAGCCCAGTGCCCTCCCACGCGCTCATCCGGTTCTTGCGGACGACGAAATCGCCCGACTGCGCCTCCAGCCCCGGCACGGGTTCGGCGCCCCACGTCCCCTCGACCAGCGCATTGGCATCAACCGCACCTTCGAACAGCGGCGCGTTCAGCGTCATGTCCGCCGCATCGGCGCGGCGCACAAACCAGACGTGGATCACCGGCACCCCCAGCGCGCGGCATCGGTCGGCCAGCCGGGCGATGTTGGCGATGGCATTCTGGTCGCGGCAATGTTGCGGGCTGCCGCTGTCGGCAAAGGCGCCGCCGTCCATCACCACATCGTTCTGCATGTCCTGAATGATGAGCGCGCAGCGGCTGGCATCAAGCCGCAGGGCATCGCCACCGGACGGCGCCGACGCGGCTTTCGGGCGGGCGCGCATGAACGGCTCGCCGCGCGGCCCGACCTTGACCGGAAGGGCATAGACACTGGTGGTGGCGCAGACAAAAAGCGTGCGCCAATCCGGGCCGCCCCAATGCAGGTTGGCGGGCAGTTCGGGGATGGCGACCTTGCCCAGGTGCCGCCCGTCAGGCGCATAGACCCAAAGCCCCCCGGGCGCGCAGCACCACACGTTGCCCAAAGCATCGCATTTCATGCCATCGGGCACACCGGGCAACAGGCTGTCACGCAGGCCACTGGCAAAGACGCGGCCATTTTTCAGGCCCTGCGGTGTCACGTCATAGACCCGGATGTTGGCCTGTTCCGTGTCGTTGATATAAAGCCTTGATTCATCTGGCGAAAAGCACAGCCCGTTGGGCTGGGTAAAGGTGTAGCGGTCCACCATCAGGTCGGGCTCAGCCCCCGGGCGCGCGCCGGGCGGAATGCGAAACACGCCCTGCCACCCCAGTTGCCGAGGGCGTTCCACCCCGTAATGCGGCATCCGGCCATACCACGGATCGGTGAACCAGATGGACCCGTCGGATTTCACGCAGATGTCGTTCGGGCTGTTGAGTTCGCGCCCTTCGAAATGGCTGGCCAGCACCTCGCGTGTGCCATCGGGGCGGAAGCGGGCCACGCTCGAGGTGGCATGTTCGCAAACGAGCAGGTTCAGGTCGGCATCATAGGTCATGCCGTTGCCCTTGTTCGACGGGCGCATCACCTCGCGCACGCCCGCGCCATCCAGCCGGCGTCGCACGTCGCCGGGCATGTCGGAAAACAGCAGATACTGATCCACCGGATGCCAGATCGGCCCTTCGGTAAAGACGAAGCCGCTGCCCGCCTGACGCACGGGGGCGTGTTCGTCGATCAGCGCGCGGAAACCGGGGTCAAGTGCGGTATGCGCCATGGCACTACACCGGGAACCAGGCGCGCGGGCTGACGGTCTGGCTGACCGGGCCGGGCACCACCATGTCCAGCCGGCCGACGACCATTCCATGTTCGATCTTGGCAGGCTTGTCGTGGATCGGCAGCAGGAAACGCGAATTGGTCAGCAGCTTGCGGATCTGGCCCTTCTCGCCCCGCTTGCTGCCGCCGTGGTTGCCGGTGACCTGAAACTCCTCCGGCCCGAACGACCGCATCGGGTTGATGATCTGGTCGTGGAAATCATAGATCACGTCGCCGCAGATCGTCGCACGCCCTTCGGCGGTTTCGACATGCACGTTCATCGAGCCTTCGGTATGGGCGCCGGCCGCCTCGATGGTGACGCCGGGCATCACCTCGACCTCGCCCGAAATTTCCAGGTCCTCCAGCCGCAAGGCACCGGGGGTGTGCAGCCGTTCGATCAGGTGGATGATGTCCGGCTTGGGATATTGCGGGTGCATCAGGCCGGACACCGAATATTCCAACTCGCGCCGGTTGATCAGCACGGTGGTGTTCATCGGAAAGCAATCGTCCTTGCCGGCATGGTCGATGTGAAGGTGGGTGTGCAACACATAGCGCACGTCACCCACCTTGACGCCATGTTTGGCCAATTGCCGTTCGATCATGTTTTCATGGAACTGAAGGCCCCGCATGCCCAGCGTTTCCATGATGGCATTGTCGCGGTACCCGGTATCGACCACCAGCGGCCAGCGCCCGCCAAGGATCAGGAAGCCGTAGACAGGCACCCGCCGCACCCGCCCGCAGTCGCGCCCGAGCACGAGGAACGAGCTTTCCAGTTCGATATCGCCGTAATCGAGCAGCCGGATTTCAAGGGGCATCGGGGTCCTCCCAGGTTTTACAGCCGGTAAACCCGGCTTGCGGTGTCGTTGAAGATGTGGCGGCGCTCCGCCTCGGTCAGATGCACGGTCGCGTCGCGGTGCGCGCCGAGCAGGGCCGGGTAGGTCGTCCAAAGCTTTTCGATGGGAAAGTTCGACCCCCAAAGGCAGCGGTCGGCCCCGAACAGCGCCACGCATTCGCCCACCAGCCACCGCACAAGGTCAGGGTCGTTGCGGTGGACAAAGGTGCCAAAGCCACTGAGTTTGCAAAACGCATTGGGGCGGGCGGCGTAATCGGCCATCGCCGCGCGCCAGCGGACCCGGCCTTGCGGGCTGGTATCTTCGGGCATTCCGGCGTGTTGCAGAATGAAGGAAACACGCGGGCAGGCATCAAGCAACGCGCAGGCGCCGGGCAGTTGTGCGGCGAACACCTGAAGGTCAAAGCACCAGCCATAATCGGCCAGCCGGGCGATATTGCGCTGCACGGTCGCGTCGCGGCACAACTCGGCATCCGGTGCAAAGCGGTATTGCGGGTTTTCGTGCCAGTGGAACTGTTGGCGCACGCCGCGCAGCCGCGGATAGCGGGCCAGCCGGTCCAAGGCCGGGCGGACATCCGGGACTGTCATGTCGGCGTATCCGACAACCGCCATCGGCCAGCCGGATTGCAGCGCGGTCTGTTCCAGCCACGCCACCTCGGCCTCGGCCCGGTCGGCAGGCCAGTTGGCCTGGACGTAGACCGCCTTGGTGATGCCCTGCCCCGCGATGTCGTCCAGATATTCGGCCACGGGATAATCCCGCCGGATCGGATCGTAGGGGCCAAAGATGCGCGGCTGCATCGGACCGCTGAGCCACGGCAAATCGGCCTGTCGCCAGATGTGGAAATGCGCGTCGATCATGGCCGCGCCCCCTTGGCAAAGGACAGGATTTCGCGGGCGATGGCGGGCGTGCTGTTGCCCTGCCCCAGCCGGTCGATCAGCGGCAGGATCGCCTGCATCGCCCCGGTTTCCGGTCGAAAGCCCGGTCCGGTGGCCAAGGGCGACAGCCACAGGACCGACCACGCCAGCCCCTGCATCCGCTGCATGGCCGCAACCAGCGCCTCGGGCCCGCCACGTTCCAGCCCGTCAGACAGCGTGACGACCAATGCGCCGCGGGCGAAGCTGGCAAAGCGCGGCACCGACAGGAAAACCGCCAGCGCCTCG
>JAUXPG010000367.1 GCA_030683915.1 Gemmobacter sp. | reverse complement strand
TCGCGGTCGGGGATCGGGTGTTCGCTGCGGCACACCAGCACATCGGGCGCCAGACCGATGGATTGCAGTTCCTTGACGCTGTGCTGCGTCGGCTTGGTCTTCAATTCGCCGCTGGCCGCAAGGTAGGGCAGCAGCGTCAGGTGCATCAGGATGGACTGACCACGCGGGCGTTCGTGGATGAACTGGCGGATCGCCTCGAAGAACGGCAGCCCCTCGATATCGCCGACCGTTCCGCCGATCTCGCACAGCATGAAGTCGACCTCATCGCCGCCGATGCGAAGGAAGTCCTTGATTTCGTTGGTGACGTGGGGAACCACCTGAATGGTCTTGCCCAGATAGTCGCCCCGGCGTTCCTTTTCCAGCACGTTGGAATAGATGCGCCCCGAGGAAATGGAATCGGTCTTGCGCGCGGCCACGCCGGTGAAGCGTTCGTAATGGCCCAGATCAAGGTCGGTTTCCGCGCCGTCGTCGGTGACAAAAACTTCGCCATGTTCGAAGGGCGACATCGTGCCGGGATCGACGTTGAGATAGGGGTCAAGCTTGCGCAGCCGCACCGAATAGCCGCGGGCCTGCAACAGCGCGCCCAGTGCGGCGGATGCCAGCCCCTTGCCAAGGGACGAGACGACGCCGCCGGTGATGAAGATATAGCGTGCCAAGGCGGCCTCCCCGTGATCGGAACGTGGCGCAGATTCGCACCATCACGGGAATCCAGCTTTTAGCAGGACCGTGGGGATGCGCAATGCAGGACTAGGGCTTGAGGCGGTTTTTCCCGCCCCGACAACCAATGGTATCAGTCAACCCGCGGCGGGGTCAGCGGCTGATCGCCAAGACCCGGCGGCAGCAGGCTGGAGCCGGGCGCAGCCGGGGTTGCAGGTGCAGTGGATCCGCCGGTGATGTCGATCACCGATGTGGCGGCCGCATTCTGGCGGGCCAGCACGGTCAGCGCGATCGAGGTGCAGATGAAGGCGATGGCAAGACCCCATGTGACCTTGCCCAGCGCGGTCGCGGCCGAACGGCCGGACACAGCGCCACCGCCGCCGCCCATGCCAAGGCCGCCACCTTCGGAGCGCTGCAGCAGCACGACGCCGATCAGCGCCAGCGCAAGGATCAGGTGAACGGTAAGAACGACGTTTTCCATGCGCAAGGGGACCTGTCTGCTGCCGACAGGGCTATCTAGTCGGACCCTCGGCCCGGCGCAAGGGCGAAGGGTGCTTGCGGGCATAAAGCCGCGGATCAGGGCGCGGGCGGGTCGGTCAGGCCATCTGACAGCGGATCAGCCGGTTTCCACCAGTTCCAGCGGCAGGCCATCGGGATCGGCAAAGAAGGTGAACCGCGCGCCGGTCAGCGGATCGGTCCGGAGCGGTTCCACGGCCACGCCCTGCCCCGTCAGCCAATCGCACCACGCGTCAAGGTCGGCCACCGCCAGCGCGATGTGGCGCGCGCCCGCCGCCTCGGGGCGGGTGGGGCGGGGCGGCGGATCGGGAAAGCTGAAAAGTTCGATCTGTGTGCCGCCGGGCAACGCAAGGTCAAGTTTCCATGACGCACGCGCGGGCCGAAAGGTTTCGGCAACGACGGCAAGGCCCAGCACCTGCGTATAGAACGCCCGGCTGCGCGGATAATCCGACGCGATCACCGCAACATGGTGCAGCCGTGCGAGCGGGGGCCTTAGCGGTGGCATGCAACGCTTGGGCGGCTGACGGGGCGCCGGGGCGCAAAGGGAAACGGCATCGGCATCTCCGGCAAAAGGGTCGCGGGCCAAGCGTTGCGCGGGCGCGATGCGCTGTCCAGTCCCCGGCTGCGACGATTCAGGTGTTTCGCTTGGCGCCGGGCGCGTCTATACGGGTGCGGGTTTGACGCCGGAGGATCAAAGGCATGGCCAACGTGGTTGTCGTGGGCGCCCAGTGGGGCGACGAAGGCAAAGGCAAGATCGTCGATTGGCTGTCCGAACGCGCCGACATCGTCGCGCGGTTCCAGGGCGGGCATAACGCGGGCCATACGCTGGTGATTGATGGCGTGGTCTACAAATTGTCGCTGCTGCCCAGCGGCATCGTGCGCGGTGGCAAGCTGAGCGTCATCGGCAACGGTGTTGTGCTCGACCCTTGGGCGCTGCTGGCGGAAATCGACAAACTGGCGGCGCAAGGTGTCGCTGTCAGCCCCGAGACGCTGATGATCGCGGAAAACACCCCGCTGATCCTGCCGGTGCACGGCGAACTGGACCGCGCGCGCGAGGGCCAGACCGGGGTCGCGAAAATCGGGACCACCGGGCGGGGCATCGGCCCGGCCTATGAGGACAAGGTGGGCCGGCGCACCGTGCGGGTGGCTGATCTGGCCGACGAGGCGACGCTGGACCTTCGGATCGGGCGGCTTTTGGCGCATCACAACGCGCTGCGCGCCGGACTGGGGCTGGACCCGGTGGATGCGGCGGCGCTGAAGGCTGCGCTGATCGAGGTCGCGCCCAAGATCCTGCCCTATGCCAAACCCGTCTGGAAGGTGCTGAACGAAGCCCGCCGCGCGGGCAAGCGCATCCTGTTTGAAGGCGCGCAAGGGTCATTGTTGGATGTGGATTTCGGCACCTATCCTTACGTCACCAGTTCCAACACGCTGGCGGGCATGGCCGCCACCGGCACGGGCCTTGGCCCGACGGCGGTGGATTTCGTGCTGGGCATCGTCAAGGCCTATACCACCCGCGTGGGCGAAGGCCCGTTCCCGACCGAACTGCTGGACGCCGATGGCGAACGGCTGGGCCAGCGCGGCCATGAGTTCGGCACCGTGACGGGCCGCAAGCGGCGCTGCGGCTGGTTCGATGCCGTGCTGGTGCGCCAGACCTGCGCCACCTCGGGCGTGTCGGGCATCGCGCTGACCAAGCTTGACGTGCTTGACGGCTTCGAGACGCTGAAAATCTGCGTCGGCTACGAACTGGATGGCGAGCGGCTGGATTACCTGCCGACGGCTGCCAACCTGCAGGCCCGCGTCACCCCGATTTACGAGGAAATGCCGGGCTGGTCCGACTCCACCGCCGGGGCGCGGTCTTGGGCCGACCTTCCGGGGGCGGCGGTGAAATACGTGCGCCGGATCGAAGAATTGATCCAATGCCCGGTGTCGATGCTGTCCACCTCGCCGGAACGCGACGACACCATCCTTGTCACCGACCCGTTCGCGGACTAGCTGGCGGGAAGCCGCCGGAGGGCCCGATGACGCACCGCACCCGCAAACGCCTTGCCCTGCTGATTTTGCTGGTCGGTTTGCCCGCCTATGTGGTGGTCGCGGCCACCGTGGTCGGCTGGCTTGACCGCCCGTCGATCTGGGTGGAACTGCTGGTCTATGCCGGGCTGGGCATTGCGTGGGTGCTGCCGCTGCGGCGGGTGTTTCTAGGCGTGGCGCAGGCCGACCCCGAACACGACGACGGCGGCCCCGAAGGACCGCCGCGCTAAGGGTTCCCAAGGGGCCGGATCGACCTAGCGGTCGGCGCTGCGCGCCTTGGCCAGTGCGGGCGATCCGGGCGGCAGAGTGAACATGCCGCGCCGGGCCTTCACGATCCGACCATCGCGCAGCAAGGCGCCAAAGGCCGCCATCGCGGCCTCGCGGCTTTCGGCGGCTTCGTCGGCGCCGGCCACGCGCATCAGTTGCGGGCGGTTGAAGCCCTCCAGCCCTTCGGCCACCATCAGCCATGCGCCTGCGGCCTCCAGCCGGTCGGCAAGGCCACGGTGGCCCGCATCCTGCGCCCAGTCGGAAAATGCACCGATGCCGCCGAACAGGTTCGACGGCGCGCCTTCGGTGGCGTCGGCTTCGGGTTCATCCTCGTCCGGGGTGTCATAGGCCAGGGCGGTTGCAACCACGCTGCGCGGGCGCACCGGCCCCGGCCCGGGGCCGGGCGGCGGTGCGGGACGGTCGATCCGCTGGGCAGACACCAGAACCAAAGGCGCCACGCGCCCGGTTTCGGGCGCGATGACCGGGTCGGGCGCGGGGTCGCCGGGGCGGCGCGGGCGCACGGCGTTGGCGAGATCGTCGCGGTAGGCAGCTGTGGCATCCGTCGGCTGGGCCTGCGGCCCGCGCGGGGCAAGGCGTTCCGCCACGGTCGCCGCAACCGCGGCCTTCAGATGCGCGATGGTCGAGGTCCGGCGGCGGGTATCGGCCTCGGCCATTTCGGTATCGGCCTGCCGCAGAAGGCGGTCCACCGCCGCCTCGCCCTTTTCGGGGGTGTCGCCCAACAGGGCGCGGCGGTCGGTAACGCGTTCGGGGCGCACCGGCCGCGTGGGGCTGACCGGAGCGCTGGTTGCCGTGGCAGGCAGATCGGGGCGCGGCGCCACCGGGCGCTGTGTGGCAGGGCGCTGCACGATCGGACGCGTCGGTGCCGGGCGCGAAGGGCGCACCGGCGCCACAGGCGCCTCGGCCGCAAAGGACGAAACCGCGCGGTCCGCTTCGGCGGCGGCGCGGGCGGCGGCCAGGGCTTCGGCTTGCGCGGCGGCCTCGGCTTCGGCTTGGGCAGCCGCGCGGGCAGCAGCTTCGGCTTCGGCGGCAGCGCGGACAGCAGCTTCGGCTTCGGCCTGGGCGGCGGCCCGAGCGGCAGCTTCGGCTTCGGCCTGGGCGGCAGCGCGTGCAGCAGCTTCGGCTTCGGCTTGGGCGGCGGCCTGAGCGGCAGCTTCGGCCTCGGCTTGGGCGGCAGCGCGGGCGGCGGCTTCGGCTTCAGCAGCGGCGCGGGCGGCGGCCTCGGCCTCGGCTTGCGCCGCAGCGGCGTCGGCCGCGATGATCGCTGCGTCGGCGGGCGGGGTCGCGCGGCGGACCTTGACGATGCGGACACGCGGGGCGGCTTCGGGTTCAGCGGCAGTGGCGCGCAGGGGTTCGGGCGGCGTGCTTTGACGCGCGGCCAGCCGGGCGATCAGCACATCCACATCATCCAGCGCCGCAGCGGCGGGCGGGGCGGCTTCGACCGCCGCTTCCGCGGCGACCATCGGCGCGGCGTCGGACACCGCCTGCGCGGTCGCTTCGGCCTCGATCCCCTCGAGCGCGGCTTCCAGCGCGTCAAGATCAAAGTCCTCGGCCGGGGTGGCGTCGGCGGTCGCCGGTTCGAAGGCAGCCAGATCGAGGCCAGGCGCGTCGGCTTCGCCCTGCGTGGGATCCAGCAAGACCGGCGCAGCCCCGGCATCGCTCTGGTCCGGCTTGACCTCGGGCGAGACAGCGCGGGCGGCAGCCTCGCGGTTCAGGCGGCGCTGCCGGCGGCGCAGATGCCAGCCCGACACCGGGCGCACCGTGGCGCCTGATTCGGCGAAGTCGGGCGCAGGATCGGCAGCGGCAGGCGGCGACGGCTCGGCTACGGCCATCACCTCGGTCGGATCGACCGCGCCCGCAGGCTCCACTGGCGCGGCGGCAGGGGCGGGGGGGACAAGGGCCGGCTCCGGGGCGGCGGGCAGGTCATAGGCGGCCACGTCCTCGGCGTCCGCGGCCCATGAAAGGTCTTCCCCCGACAGGTCAGCGGCTTCTCCCACATCGGCGGCGGGCTGATCCTCGGGCAAGTCCTCGATCAGGTCGTCGGACAGTGCAGCGCGCGGCAGGGGGGCGGGCGGTGCGTCGGCCTCTTCGGCGTCCTCGATCTGGTCGGCGGGGTTTGCCACCACGCGGCTGCGGTCCACCGCCGCCCGGATGCGCGCCAGTTTGGCCGCCACACCGTCATCGACAGTCCGCAAGCGGGGTGCGGGTTCGGGCTGCGGCGCCGGGGCGATCTGTTCAACGGGCGCGGCAGGGGCCACCGGGGCCGGCGCCTCGGTCACCGCCAGCGGGCGGGCCACCGGCACCGGACGATCCAGCAGGTCACCGGCGCGCAGAATCACGCCATTGTCCTGAATCTTGGCCTCGACCCGGCGCTGGATTTCGCGTTCGGCAATGCGGTGCAGCATGGCCGCATCGGGCTGCGGCGGTTCGGCGCCGAAATAGCGGTCTTCGGCGGCAAGGTCGCGGAAATACTCGGCAATGGCCTTCATCGTGCCGAACGGGTCGTCAAACCCCTCCAACGTGCAGGAGAAGGTCCCGTAGGAAACGGTTAAGATCCGGTTCTGCGACACCATGACGTTCTGCCTTCTGTCTTGAGCCTGTCAGGCCCTTGTCGTTCGCTGTTGGACCGATTCCATGATGCCGAAACGGCAATTTGAAGGATTGATCGTGTCCACCGTTGCCAATCTCTGCCTTAATTGGAATGAGTTTCCGCATGGATAACGCAGTTGTCGAGTCAGATCACGGGGTGACATTGGTGGGCGGCGCGCCGGTGTCGCGTGCGGCGCTGGCCCTCGCGCTGGCCCATGCGCCCCGTCTTGTCGCGGCGGATGGCGGGGCGGACCGGGCGCTGCGGCTGGGGCATGTGCCCGAGGCGGTGATCGGTGACCTCGATTCGCTGTCGGAGTCCGCAAAACTCAGGCTTTCCGGCAGGTTGCACCGGATCGAGGAACAGGAAACCACCGATTTCGACAAGGCGCTGCGGGCCATCCGCGCGCCGTTCGTGCTGGGCCTCGGGTTCGCGGGGGCGCGACTGGACCATGGGCTTGCGGTGCTGAACGCGCTGGCGCGGCACCCGGACCGGCGTTGCCTGATCCTGACCGGGCAGGACGTAGCGTTCCTTGCGCCCGAACGGATGGAGATGTCGTTGCCGGTGGGGTCGCGGCTGTCATTGTTTCCGCTTGGGCCGGTGACGGGCACCAGCGAGGGGCTGCGCTGGCCGATCAAGGGGCTGCGATTCGCCCCCGGCGGGGTGATCGGCACCTCGAATCAGGTGGCTGGCGCGCGGGTGCGGCTGGCGTTTGATGCGCCGCGCATGCTCGTCATCCTGCCGCGGGCGCGGTTGCGGCGCGTGCTTGACGCATTTTCGCTGCCGTCACCCGCTCGCGGTGGATGATGTAAAGCCCGGATGCCACGATGACGCCGATGCCCGTCCATGTCAGCGCATTGGGAAAATCGCCGAACACCAGATACCCCAGCGTCGCCGCCGACACGATTTCCAGATAGTGCAGCGGTGCAAGCGTGGCCGAGGGGGCGAGTTTCAGCGCGTAGGTCATGAACATGTGGCTGATGGTGGCCGCCACCCCCACCCCGGCCAGCCAGGCCCAGGCCCAGCCCTGCGGCATCACCGGGTCGAGCGCCGCGATGCCGCTGCCCGAGGCCAGCACGATCACCGGCAGACAGATGGCGCCCGCAACCCATGCGGTGTGGAATTGCATCGCCTCGGGCGTCATCGCGCGCGAGGCTTCGCGGGTGATGAGCATGTAGGCGGCAAAGGCAAAGGCGGTGACCACCGGCAACAGTGCGACCCAGCCAAAGGTGGCAAAGGCGGGTTGAATGACCAAAAGCGCGCCCAGAAACCCCACCGCCGAGGCGGCGATGCGGCGGGGGCCGACCTCGTCCCCAAAGATGAGCCGACCGAATACCAGAAGGACAAAGGGTTCGACAAAGGCGATGGCCAGCGCATCGGCCAGCGGCATGTGCTTGACCGCCCAGACAAAGGTGAAGGTGGCGGCGATCGAGGCGAGCGCGCGCCACAGCGTCAGGCGAAAGGCCCGGCGGCTGAGCCGCAGGCCCTGCCCCATGATGAGCAGGATGGGCAGCATCAGCGCAACCTGCACCACAAAGCGCGCCAGCGTCACCTGCCCCACCGGCACGGTGGCGGTGGCCAGTTTCGACGCGACGTCGATCAGCGGCGCAAAGGTGCAGAACCCCAGCATGAGCGCGACGCCGGGCAGGATGCGGTCGGTTGGCTGGGTCATGGCGCGGGTCCCGGTTGCCCGGTGCCCGATGGCGCACCGGGCGGCGCGGTCGGCAGCGGGATGGCCCCCTGCCCTGCGCGGCAGGGGGCGGCGCGGTTTGACTAGCGCGGGCCTGCGCCATGGTCCAGCAGGAAAAGGGGGGCGCGGCCCAGGCCACGCCCCCCCGATGTGCGTTCGGCCGCTGCGGTTACTGGCGGGCCTTGAGGTTCCAGATCCCGCCCGAGACGACCGAGATTGTCACCTGATTGGCGCCCTGATGGTTTTCCGGGGTATAGCGCATGCGGGTGTCCAGAAGTTCGTCCTGGTAATCAAGGCTTTCCATCGCGGCGCGGAAGCTGTCTTGCGTCAGGTCCTTGCCTGCGGCTTCCAGCGCCCGCACCAGCACATCGGCGGTTGTATAGCCCAGCATGGCAAAGCCGGTGGCGGGCTGGCTGTACTTCGCCGTGTAATCGGCCATGAACTTCGCC
>JAUXPG010000358.1 GCA_030683915.1 Gemmobacter sp. | reverse complement strand
AGGCGCAGATCCTGAATCTGATGCGCGACCTGCAGCGCGAACTTGGCCTGACCTACCTGTTCATCAGCCACGACCTTGCGGTGGTGAACTACATCTCCGACTGGATCGGGGTGATGTATCTTGGCCGGTTGGTCGAACTGGCACCCGCCGGAGATATCTTTGCCCGCCCGCAGCATCCCTATACCCGGCTGCTGCTCGACACGATCCCCGACATCGGCATGAAGAACCGCGACCTTGACCGCCCCGCAGGCGAAGTGCCCAACCCCATCACACCGCCATCGGGATGCCATTTTCACCCGCGCTGTCCGCTAGCCTTTGACCGCTGCAAGACGCAGGTGCCCGCGTTTGCCCGGGCGGGCGCTGCCACGGTGCGATGCCATGCCGTCGCGGACGAGCCTGCGCTGAAGGTGGCTGTCTGATGCAGGCCGATTTCACCACCTTGCCCGCCGCCGACCGTTACCGCCTTCTGACGAACTTCATCGGCCCACGACCAATCGCGCTGGTCACCACCCGGTCGGTGGGCGGCCACGACAACGCCGCGCCGATGAGCTTTTTCAACGTGTTCTCGCAAGACCCGCCCATTGTCATTCTGGGCATCCAGCGCCGCGCGGACGGGCATGAAAAGGATACGGTCCACAACATTCGCCGGACCGGGGAATTCTGCGTCAACATGGTGGACATGGCATTGGCCGACGCGATGATCCTGTGCGGTGTGAACTTTGCGCCGGATGTGGACGAACTGGCCTTTGCCGGGCTGCCCGCCGCCTCTTGCCGCCAGATCGGCGCATCGCGCATCGCCACGACCCCCTGCGCGATGGAATGCCGGGTGGAACGCATCATCGACTATCCGTCGCGCGCGATCATTCTGGGCGAGGTGCTGGAAATGCACGTCCGCGACGACTGCCTTGATGCGCAGGGGCGTTACGTCAACCCTGCTGTCTACCAGCCCATCGCCCGCCTGCATGCCGACAACTACATCGTCGCAGACCGGCAGTTCGAACTGAAGAAACCGGCCAGCATGGCACCTTACGAAGCCGCCCGGCCCGCCTTGAAGGAGCGCACATGATGCGCCTGCATCTCGTCAACCCGAACTCCACCCACGCCATGACCGAACAGGTGGGCCGCGCCGCACGGCGGGTGGCGGCCACCGGAACGGTGATCGACCTAGGCAATCCGCCCGACACCCCCGCCTCGATCGAAGGCTACTATGATGAGGCGATGGCGGTTCCGGCCATGTTGGCCGCCATCCGCGCCGCAGAAGCGCGCGGCGCCCAGGCCCATGTGATCGCCTGTTTCGATGATCCTGGCCTGAGCGCCGCGCGCGAGGTTGCGGGCGGTCCGGTCATCGGCATCTGTCAGGCGGCGATCCAGGTCGCCATGACCCTCGCCTCGCGGTTTTCCATCGTGACGACCCTCCCGCGTTCGGTGCCGATCATCGAGGATCTGGCCGATGCCTATGGCGCCGGGCGCCGCTGTCGCCGGGTGCGCGCCATCGACCTGCCGGTGCTGGCACTGGACGAAGACCCCGCAACCGCGCGCCGCCTGCTGGCTGCCGAAATCCGCGCCGCCCGCGCGCAGGACGGGGCCGAAGCAGTGGTGTTGGGCTGCGCTGGCATGGCAGAGCTTTGCGACTGGCTCGCGGCGGAAACAGGGGTGCCGGTAATCGACGGAGTGACGGCGGCGGTGAAACAGGCCGAGGCCATCATCGGCATGGGATATCGCACTGCGAAAACCGGCGCCTATGCGTGGCCGCGCGCCAAACGCGGCGGTTTGTGCTGCGAGGTCGCCTGATGGACCTGCTGTTGCGCGATGTGCGCCCGGTGGGCGGGGTGCGGGCGGACATCCTGATCCGCGCGGGCCGGATTGCTGCCATCGGCGCGGATCTGGACGCGCCGGGCGTGCCGGTTGAACAGGGGCACGGCGCAATCGCCGTTCCCGGCCTTGTCGAGGCGCATACCCATCTCGACAAGACGGTGATGGGCATGGGCTGGTATGAAAATGCGGTCGGCACCGACCTGCGCGCGATGATCGACAACGAACGCGCCGCCCGCACCGCGCTCGGCCTTGATCCGCACCGCCAATCGATGCGGCACGCGCTGGCGCTGATCGGGGCGGGAACGACACATATCCGCACCCATGTGGACATCGACACCGATCATGGCCTCGCCATGCTGCACGGCGTGCTGGAAACCCGCGACCGGCTGGCCGGGCAGGTGGACATCGAAATCGTCGCCTTCCCGCAATCGGGGCTGATGGTGCGTCCCGGCACGGCAGACCTGCTGGACGCGGCCCTTGCCGAAGGCGCCGATCTGGTTGGCGGGCTTGATCCCTGCGGCATCGACCGTGATCCGAAAGGGCATCTGGACACCATATTCGCGCTTGCGGACCGGCGTGGCAAAGGCATCGACATCCACCTGCACGAAGCGGGCGATCTGGGTGCGTTTTCGCTGGACCTGATACTTGAACGCACCCGGTCGCTCGGGATGCGGGGCAAGGTGGCGGTAAGCCACGCCTTCTGCCTTGGCATGCCTGACTGGCCGCGCACGCAAGCGATGATCGACGCTCTGGTCGAACAGGACATCGCCATCTTGACCACAGGCGCGCCTTCGCGCGAGGTGCCGCAGGTCAAGCGGTTGGTTGCCGCCGGGGTGCGGATGGGCGCCGGGTGCGACGGGGTGCGGGACACGTGGAACCCTTGGAACCGCCCCGACATGCTCGACCGTGCGCGCATCGTTGCCCTGCGCAACAACCTGCGCGCCGATGCCGATGTGGAACTGGCGCTGTCGGTCTGCAGTGCCGGCGGGGCGGCGGTGATGGGGGTCGCGGGCTATGGCCTTGACCCCGGCTGCACCGCTGACCTGACGCTTCTGGTGGGCCGCACCTTGGCCGAGGCCGTGGCCGACGGCGCTCCCCGCCCGCTGACCATCAAGGCCGGACGGGTGACCGCCCGGCATGGCGCTGCATTGACCGAGGCCCCGTGATGCTGGAAACCCTGACCCTTGGTGCCCGCCCCGAAGGCCGCACCGCCCTTGCCGCGCGCTGGATCGTCGCCCATGCGAATGGCGGCCACCGCCTGCTGGAAAACGGCGAGATCGTGCTGGAGGGCGACCGCATCCTCTATGTCGGGCGCCGCTTTCCCGGCGACGTCGCGCGGCGCTTCGACTTGGGCGAGGTGCTGGTATCACCGGGTTTCATCGACCTGGATGCGCTGTCCGATCTGGACACCACGGTGCTAGGTGTCGACTGCGGACCGGCCTGGGCGAAGGGCCGCGTCTGGCCGCAAAGCTATGTCGACCGTGGCCCCTACGAGATGTACACGCCCGACGAACTGGCGTTCCAGAAACGCTTCGCCTTTGCGCAACTGCTGTGCAATGGCATCACCTCGGCCCTGCCCATCGCGTCGCTCTTTTACCGCGAATGGGGCGAGACGGTTGCCGAATTCGATGCGGCGGCCGAGGCGGCGGGCGAACTGGGTCTGCGGGTCTGGCTGGGCCCGGCCTATCGGTCAGGTGGCATGGTCTGCGTCGCGCCCGGCGTGCTGGAACCCCGGTTCGACGAGGCGCGTGGCTTGTGCGGGCTGGCCGACGCCGTCGCCTTCGTGCGGGCGCAGGCGGGCCGGTTCGGCGGGCTGGTGCAAGGGATGCTTGCACCTGATCGGGTGGAGACCTGCACGCAGGCGCTGCTGACCCGGACGATGGATGCCGCACGCGATCTGGACGTGCCGGTGCGCCTGCACATGGCGCAAGGGGTGATGGAACGCGAAACCGTCGCCCGGCTGCATGGCACCACTGCGCCCGTGTGGATGGCAGGGTTCGGCGCACTGACCGACCGCCTGATCGCCCCCCATGCGGTGCAGGCCACAGACGCCGATCTTGTGCTCTACGCCGAACATGGGGTCACCGTGGCCCATTGCCCGCTGGTCTTTGCACGGTCCGGGGCAGCCCTGAATTCCCTGGCCAAACTGCGCCGCCTTGGCATCCGGGTGGGGATGGGCACCGATACCGCCCCGCCCGACATGGTACTGAACATGGCCATTGGCGTGATGGCCGCGCGGATGATGGGCGACAGTCTGGATGCGACGGCGCCCGAACATCTGTTCGATGCCGCCACGATCGGCGGCGCCGACGCCTTGCGCCGCCCGGATCTGGGCCGCCTGATGCCCGGCGCCAAGGCGGATATCGCGGTGTTCGACATGGCAGACCCGCTGATTGCGCCACGGATCGATCCGGTGCGCACATTGATCCTTGGGGCGACGGGGCGGGTGACGCGGGCGGTGTTCGTCGACGGCCGCCTGTCGATGCGCGAAGGTCAGGTGGCAGGCCTTGACATGGCAAGCGCGCGCGCCCGCGCCCAGACGCAATTCGACGGGCTGGTTGCAAGATACCCCGACAGGACCTGGGGCCACCCACCCGTCGGCGCCATCTTTCCGCCCGCCTACCCCGCGATGGGCGGGACCGACTGACACCCGCCTCTACGAACCGGGCGAAGCCTCGCATCCGGGCCGCCCGAAGGTCTCGCAACACGTTTCTGCGCCCGCGGGCTAGAAACCCGTGCTCAGCGCGCCTGCGCCCGTGTCCAAGAGACCACGCCTTCCAGCACAGGGCGCATCGCAGCGTCGAAGGCGCGGACCAATGTGGCGGTGTCGTTCGCAGGGGCTGTGGCATTGGCCGAAAAGCGTCGGGCGGCGACGATGCTCCGGTCCGATTCACGGATCAAGGTCGCCATCAAGCTGACGCGCACCGTCAGCGGCGCAGGCTCGGTGCCTTGTGGTTCGGCGTGAAACTCCTGCACCTCGTTCATCAAGGTGTAGTCAGGCATCAGACCCGCCCCCGTCCGCCCCACCAGACGAAAGCCGCCGGTGTTCTGAAACGACGCGACAAGGAGCGTCTGCACCAGCGCCGGGGCAGGTTCGGACCAGCGCCCATCGGGCAGATACTCGGCCTGGAACGGCAAGGGTTTGATCAAGATGCGATCACTGGCAACCGCACCGCCCGAGGTCGGCAATTCCACGACCAAATGTCGCCCCCCACCCAAAGGGGCGTCCGGGACGGCGACGGGTGAAAGCGTATAGGCATCCATCGGCGCGCCCGCGCTCGACAAGGCATTCAGCGCGCTACACCCGCTGAGCAACGTCAAAACCAAGGCGCAGAGGGCGAAGCGGTGAGCGGTCATTGTTATCTCCTGTAGTCCGGGGTCTGGGTGCCCAAAAGGAACCGGCTCGGATCGTTGCCGATCCTGCTGGTTAACGCGTTCATGTTGGCCACCAGCGCCCGGGCCTCGGTCGCCAAACTCCCGAACTGTGGCAGTCCGTTCCGGGCGAATGCGTCCAACCCTGATGCGGCCTGTCCAAACGTCTCGACCGCATCGTCAAGTCTGCGCAGGATGGTGGGCAGGTCGTCTGCAATCATGTCGCCCGCCCCAGTCATCACCCCTTCGGCGGCGATCAAAGCGGCATCGGCGCGGGCCAGCGTCACCTCGGCGGCGCCCATGACCGCAGCCGTGCGGTTGGCCATCTCGTCGATCCGCGCAGTGGCGGTTTCCACATTGCTCAGGATACGGGTGATTGCCGCCCCGTTTTCCGGAGTGGTGAATATGCGGATGTCCCGCATGAGCAGAATCGCCTCTGCCAGCAAGTCGGGTGCATCGGTTATCAAACCTTGCAGCACCGAAGGGCGCGCAGTGATGACCGCCACGTTCGCAGGGGGAACAGGTAGCAGCTGGGCGGACTCCGCCTGACCCCCTTCAAGCGCCACGAAGGACACCCCGGTGACCATCTGCGTAGCCAATGTCGCCACAGTATCAACCCGGATGGGCGTGCTGGCGAATATCTGGATCCGGACCCGAACGAGCGAGGGGTCGTATCGGTCCAGAGCAATCCGCTGAACCTCGCCAACGGTGACCCCGTTGTATTGCACGGCGCTGGCCACCCCAAGTCCGGCAACGGAATCGAACAGGATGTCGTATTGCTCATAGGTCCGGTCAAGTTCGACCTTTGCCAACCACAGCGTGAATGCCAGACCCGCAAGCAGGCTGACCAGTGTGAATGCCCCCACCAGGATATACCGTGCGCGGGTTTCCATCAGCGCGCCCCTTCCATGTGGGCAGCATGGGCGCGCGGGCCGTGGAAGTAGGCATGGACCCACGCGTCGTCCACACGCTGCATATCGGCCATCGTGCCAGTAACCAGCACCCTTTTTTCGGCCAGCACCGCGATGCGGTCACAGGTGGCATGGAGCGTATCCAGATCATGCGTGACAAGGAAAACCGTGAGCCCCAACGCCTTTTGCAGCGCAATGATCAGCGCGTCGAACTCGGATGCGCCGATCGGGTCCAGCCCTGCGGTAGGTTCGTCAAGAAACAGGATCTCCGGGTCCAAGGCGAGGGCCCGCGCCAGCCCAGCCCGCTTGCGCATGCCCCCCGAGAGTTGTGACGGAAAGAGGTCTGCCGCCGACGGCGCAAGCCCGACCATTGAGATGCGCAGGTCCGCGAGCGCTGCGCAGGTGGCGGGGTCGATCCCCAGCCGTTCACGCATCGGGGCGGCGACGTTTTCGCGCACCGTCAGCGACGAAAATAACGCTCCGTCCTGAAACATCACCCCCCACCGGCTCTGCACCGCATAAAGCTCGGCCGTGCCGGCGGTCACCACGTCGGTACCCAGCACGGTGATCTGGCCCGCCGATGGCTTCAGCAGCCCGACGATGGTGCGCAACAAAACCGACTTGCCGCTGCCCGACGCCCCAACCACGCCCAGAACCTCGCCCCGGGTAACATCCAGGGCCAAGTCCTTATGAACAACCGTGGTCCCGAACCGGGTCGTCAGGCCGCGCACCGAGATGATTGGCTCCATGTCATACCCCCAGTATGGCGAAAAAGATCGAGAACGCGGCATCCACCACGATCACCAGGAAGATCGCCAACACCACTGACCTCGACGTGCGGCTACCCAGAGACTCCGCATCGCCCTTCACCTGCATTCCCTGGTAGCAACCGACCACCCCAATGATCACGGCAAAGACCGGCGCTTTCGACAGGCCGACCAGCAGATCCGATACGCCGGTATTCGTCAAAAGCTGCGTGCGGAACATGCCCGGTGTAATGCCAAGCTGTATCCACGCCATCAGTCCGCCGCCCACGAGGCCCGCCGAACTGGCGATGAAGCCCAGTATCGGTAGCAAAATGACCAGAGCCAGAACCCGTGGAAGGACCAGCAGTTCCACCGGGTCCAGTCCAAGGGTGCGCATGGCGTCAATTTCTTCGCGCATCTTCATCGAACCGATGGAAGCGGTATAGGCGCTTGCCGATCGGCCGGCGACGATGACAGCGGTCAACAGGATGCCCAATTCCCGCAGGATGGAAATGGCGATCAGGTCGACAACGAAAACCTCGGCACCGAATTGGCGCAACTGAGACTCGCCCTGAAATGCAAGGACGATGCCAATCATAAAGCCCATCAGCGCCACGATGGGCACAGCCGCCAGACCGGCCTGATACATATGACTTACAAGCGCGGTGAGGCGTAGCCGAGACGGATGCAGGGCCGTATTCGCCAACTTGGCCACGACCTCGCCAAAAAACCCGATAGCATCGAGCAATCCGACGCCCGCCGCGGTGACGCGACGCCCCAAATCCTCAAGAACGGCGGTCAAGGACCAAGACTTCGGGCGTTTGCCGGGCGTGCTGGCCGCGGGCATCGCAGCGGTCACAGTGGCCAGCAATACCGCCTGCGCCGTGCTGGCTCCGGTCAACTTCGCCCGTGAGGAGATCAACAACCATGCCCCGGCAGTGTCGAGCGCGGTAACGCCCGCCAGATCAATTACGTTTGCCCGCCCGCTCAGTTGGGCGCGGGTTTCGATCAGATTTGCCAACGTCACCGGCCCGACCAGCCGCAGAGTCACAGGCGCGGGATCACGCGTCAAACCGGGTCGCACAGACGCCAGCGACGCGAGCCAGCAGCGCGCCGATACCCCTGTCCGTTCGGGCAAAGCTGATTGAAG
This sequence comes from Gemmobacter sp., assembly GCA_030683915.1. Taxonomy (GTDB): domain Bacteria; phylum Pseudomonadota; class Alphaproteobacteria; order Rhodobacterales; family Rhodobacteraceae; genus Wagnerdoeblera. Next base: position 16,293 of record JAUXPG010000358.1, on the reverse strand, counting down.
GCATACTCCCGCTCCCTTCAATAGGCTGTCTGCGCGCTGGTTGCTCACGGCGCAGGCGGTGTTTCGAAAGCCAGTCTACACCCACTGGCCCTGCCCGGACTGATCGAAGTTAGCCAAGAGGGCGATTGTTAGGGCAGCCCGTGTCACCGCGGCACGAACGCAGGTGGCGGTTTAGATGCTCGGTGCGGGGTTGAACCCCCCAGAGCAATGGACGGGGCGATCCGCCCCCCCCTGTCAGTCTGAACCCCAGTCGGACAACAACCGCGAAAGACGGCGCAGGCCTTCGTCCAGCCGCACCTCGGCACCGCCCCCCACGCCCAGCCGGACATGCGCGGGTTGACCATAGGCCGCCCCCGGCAACAGAAATGTGCGGTAGGGCGGCGCCAACAGTCGCCGCGCAAAGGCCTCGGAGTCGATCCCGCCCGCCAGCCGGGCCAGCCCGATCAGGCCTGCGCGCGGTGCCACCCATGACAGGCGTGGCTCCCCTGCGACAAAGGCGTCCAGCATCGCAAGGTTCGCCCGACCCTCTGCCCGGGCAACCTCCATCGCCTGCGCAAGCCTCTCCGGCCTCAGCGCCGCCTCGGCGATCACCTCCCCCATGATGTTCATGATCTCGCTGGCGTTCTCGCGCAGGATCACCGCATCCATGATCAGTCCGGGGTCGCGGCAAATCATCCATCCTGTCCGAAGTCCCTGCAGCCCGAGCGCCTTGGAAACCGATCCCGTGGTGATCCCGCGTTCGTACATGCCCGCAACCGATGGCGCGCGCGGACCATCCCATTCGAGGCCCGCATAAACTTCGTCCACCAGCAGCCAGGCGTCCACGCGCCGCGCAATGGCAATCACCTCGTTCAGTTGTGCCTCGGACAGGACCTGGCCCGTGGGGTTGTTTGGGTTCGACAGAAAGATCATGCGCGTCCGCCCGTCCACCGCATCGGCCAGAGCATCCATGTCCAATTGCCAGTCCTGATCCTCGTGCCGCGGCACGGCGACGCATTCGACCCCGATAGCTTCTGCCAGAACGGCTGCCTGCGGCCAGCCCGGCGCCTCGGTCACGATGCGGTCGCCGGGCTCCAGCACCTGACGTAGTGCAAGATAGTTCGCCTCTGCAGCGCCTGCGGTGATCAGAACGTCATCTGGAGAGCAGACCCCCTCCAGCCCCGCCTGCGCGATCACATGCGCCCGCAGTGCGGGGAGCCCGCGGAACGATTTCCCGTTCCAGTCCAGCGACATGTCCGGGTCGAGGTCGTCAAGGTAATCGCGCAGTCGCGGCGCGCGCGACAGCGACAACCCCACTACCGCCTCCGGCGCGGCGTCGGTCGTGTCCAACAGATACCGGAACAGGGTGTGTATCTTGACTTTCATCGTCGGGACATTCCTTAATTCTCATGGGAGATTTGTTGATGATGCCCGAACCCCTGCTCAAGGGCCGACCGCTCTGGCTCGCCGTGCTCGACTACGGGCTGTTCCGTGTGCATGCCAATGGCCGCATCATCGGGATAAGCGGCTATGTGATCCGTACCGATGAAGGGGAATCGGTGCTGATCGACACGGGCTTCCCGGCCAAATACGCAGCTGATCCGCAGGCCGCCACCACAGAGGATGGACTCGACTCGTTCGGTGAGGTGTTGTCGCTGACGCCTGACAATCTGCCGGGCCCGCAACTGGCCCTTTTGGGATTGGGTCCGGATGATATTGATCTTCTCGTGACAACCCATACGCACGTGGACCATATCGGTGGCTTGGCCGACTTTCCCCGTGCGCCGATGGTCGTCGCCGCCGCTGAGCGCGACCTGCCGCGCCCGCTCTACTGGAGCGGGGCGCAGCCGATGGAATGGCCCGACCGCCACTATGTTCGCGTCGAGGGCGACATGACCCTCGGCCCCGGCCTGCAGATCTTGCTTGTGCCCGGTCACGCACCGGGGCAGCTTGCGCTGCTGCTGGAGCTTCCCGAAACCGGGCCGGTCCTGCTGACCTCCGACGCAATATCGCGGCCCTCCGAGATCGACGAGGCCTTCGCTGGGTCTTGGGATGCGCCCGCCGCCTGCACAAATGCCGCCCGCCTGCTCGACCTTGCTGCGGCTCAGGACGCCTTTGTCATCTATGGCCACTGGCCCGAGCAATGGCCCCTCCTGCGCAAAGCGCCGCAGGTTTACCGGTAGGGCGAACCACCTGCGCGCCGCCCCGATCCGCCCGGATCGGAGGGCGCCGCCCCGTAGCAGTTTACCGCACATCCCGGCCCTGGTTCAGGATGATCACATTGCCCGAGCAGATGTCACCTGCCGGCGAAACCAGAAACCCCACCCAGTCTGCAATCTCTGACGGTTGCATCGCCCTGCCGTGGGGCATGGCTGCGATCGCCCGGGCCAGCACATCCTCGGTCAACACTCCGAAAAGGGGGGTTTCGGTCATCGCGGGTGCCAGGGAATTCACCGCGATCCGCTCGGCCGCATATCGGCGCGCGAGATCCTTGGTCAACGTATCCATCGCGGCCTTGCTGGCGCGGTAATGGGGCGGGTCAAACACGTCGAAGTTATATGCTCCGTTTGACGAGATGTTTACGATCTTGCGCACTCCGGGCCGCCCCGACATCGCCTTGACCGCTTCCTGACAGCAGTGAAAGGCGGAGCCGAAGTTCACGGCCATCTGGCGGACAAATTCTTCGGCCGGAATATTGGGGAAATCCGACATGAAGCAGGTACCCGCATTGTTGACCAGCGCGTCCACCCCGCCGTGAACGCCCCGTATGTCGGCAAAGGCCGAGGCAACGGCTGCCGGATCGGTAAGGTCCACCGCCATCCCGACAAACCCGGCCAGACGCTGTTCCATGCCGGCCACTGCCGCCCCGTCGATATCAAGGCCGACCAACGTAAGTCCGTCGTTAAGCAAACGGCGCACGATGGCACGACCCATGCCCCCGGCGGCGCCCGTCACGACTGCGATTCTGTTTGTCATTCGTACCCCCTTATCGATACAGGATCGTACTGATTGTGGTTGAAGCGGGCAATCGTATATTATACTCTCTTCAAATGCCAACGCTCCGCTCCGCCCCTGTAAAGACCGATGTCGCGTTCGACGACCTCCACCGGGATATCCTGACCGGCGTGCACGCGCCCGGCACGCCGCTCAGGATCGCTGCCCTGTCAGCGCTCTACGGGGTCAGCGCCACGCCCTTACGCGAAGCGCTCTCGCGGCTTGAGGAAAAGCACCTCGTTGTGGCCGAGGCCAATCGTGGCTGGCGAGTCGCCCCCGTGTCGATGGCCGAGTTCGAGGATCTTCAGATCGCTCGCCTCACAGTGGAAAGCGCGCTGCTCGACGATGCGATGCGCCTTGGCGGACTGGACTGGGAAAGCGGAATCGTGGCCGCCCACTACCGCTTGACACAAGTGACCGCGCCCCTCGGCGCACATGATGACCTTCGGACCCGCCAGATCTGGATCAAGACGCACGATGACTTTCACAGCGCGCTTCTCGCCGCAGGTCGGTCAAGCTGGCTGAAGGCCTTTTACGCGCAAGTTTCCGAGCAGGCGCAGCGGCATCATCAGGCGCTTCTGTTCCACACCCGCGCCATCAACGCCGATGGCCCAGCCCGCCATTCGGAAGAGACCGAGGCGCTCTTGCGCACCGCCCTGTCGGTCGCGCGCCACACCGAACTGATGCAGGTCGCGCTTGACCGGGATCGCGCACGCGCGATGGACGTGCTGCGTGACCATGTGGAGATCACCCTCGCGATTTACCGGTCGATCGTGCGGGGCAGCAACGAACCGGCACCATCAACAGAGAGGATATCGACATGAAATCCGGATTGCTCGCATCGCTGGCGCTTGCCGTCGGCCTGATCGCAGGGGCAGCGCAGGCCGAAAAGCTGGTCGTCGGCGCCTACCCGGCCAACCCGCCCTGGGAGTTCAAGAACGAGCAAAGCCAATTCGAGGGCTTTGAGGTGGACATGGTCAACGAGATCGCCGCCCGCATGGGCCGGGAGGTGGAAATCTCTGACCTCGGCTTCCAAGCCCTCTTTGCCGCGACAGCGTCAGGCCGTATCGACCTTGCGATCTCCACGATCTCGATTACCAACGAACGGCTGCAAAGCCAGTCCTTCACGCAGGGCTATTACGACGCCGACCTTTCGCTGATCTCGACCACTGGCGGCGTCAAAAGCTTGGCCGACATGAAGGGCCAGCCCATCGGCGCGATCGCCTCCTCCACTGGCGACGCCTGGATCCAGGCCAATACGGCTGCCTACGGCTTTGGCGAACTGCGCACCTATCCCGACCAGCAGGGCCTCCTGCTCGACGTGAAGGCGGGCCGCATCGCGGGTGCCATCGGCGACGTGACGGGTTTCATATTCGCCATCAAGCAGATGCCCGACCTGGCCATCGCCGAGGTCATCCCGACTGGCGACCGCTACGGCATCATGCTGACCAAGGGATCGCCTCTCTTGGAACAGGTGAACGCGGCCATCACGGCGATGAAGGCGGACGGCACGATGGCCACCATCTATGAGCGCTGGCTGGGCGAACCGCCGCGCGCAGGCTCCTCGACTGTCACCGAACTGCCAATTCCTGTCGCGCAGTGACCCGACAGGCCGCAGCGGACCGTTCCGCTGCGGCCCCACCTTGCACGCACCGCAGCACGCGCTCCGACCGGCGCGCACCTAGGCACCGGGACCGCCGCGATGGGCTTTGTAGATACGTTTCTGAACATTGACGTGATGCAACGCGTCTTTCCGATGCTCTGGCGAGGCATCGGCAATACCCTTGCGCTGGCTGCGGCGACGCTGGTGGTCGGCTCGCTGACGGGGGTCATCCTTTGCCTGATGCGGCTTTACGGCGCGCTGCCGTTCCGCCTATTCGCCATCGCATGGATCGACGTCTTCCGTGCGATCCCGATCCTCGTCCTGCTGGTGCTCATTTACTACGCGCTGCCGTTCATGGGTGTGCGTCTGAGTTCCTTCGCTTCGGCCGTGCTTGCGCTTAGCCTCGTCTTCGCAGCATTTACGGCCGAGGTGTTCCGCGCGGGCATCCAGGCCATCCCGAAGGGCCAGCACGAGGCAGCGGCCTCCATGGGCCTGCCCTTTCCCATCATCATCTGGAAGGTGATCCTGCCGCAGGCGCTGCGCATCGCCATTCCGCCCCATACCTCAAACTCGGTCGCTATCGCCAAGGACACCTCGTTGGCCTCGGTCGTTGCGATGCCCGACCTTCTGAAGCAGGCGACGGACGCGCAGGCGCTGACCGCCAACCCCTCACCCCTGATCGCCGCAGCGCTGATGTATCTGATCGTGCTGCTGCCGGCGGTGCGTCTCGTGTCGTGGCTCGAAGACAAATACCGCACGCAGGACCGCTAGGCCCACCACCGTGGAGACCACTGCAGGCGTGTTTCTGATCAGGAACGTTCTCGCTGCCAGAACGACGAGGCGAGGGGAGCGCCCGCCCCGCCCTTCTGTCAGCACCGCAGGGTTAGCCGCGGTATTCTGGCAAAGTCTCGATCTGTTCTTTCGTCGAGGTCGTGGTCGCATGCACCGTGCCATCCTCATCGCGCATGAAGTTCAGACGACTTGCGTCGAGGGCAACGGGGCGCGCACCAATCCCGAGAAACCCGCCGACATCTACAATGACCTTCAAGTCACTTCCGAAGCCGTGCACATGCGAGACGGTCCCGATCTTCTCGTCCATAGGGCCATAGATGACGGCGTCACTGAGGTTCGACTGTATCATCTCAGAGGCACGCAGCGGGGTGTGGCGGGTGTGATCCATTGGTCTGGTAATCCTGTCTTGCAGAGCAGTGTTGCTCGGTTGGACAACCACCGGGGCGGCGAAGTGTTCATGGTCCTGTTGCCGCTCCGCGACTTGCCGCCGAAGGCCCTGCTGTCTTCTGGTCTCACCTTGTGACAGGGATAGGTCGGCTGCGGCCCGCGCGGGCCCTTGAAACCCTATCGGTTGCCGCCGGCGAACAACACGCCCGCAAGGAAAGAACAGGACCCGTCCTCATCCGCCAAGGTGAACCCTGTCGCCTCTGCGCTGATGCGGCAACGCATCGGAAACGCGGCGTCGCCCAGATCCCCCTCCGCCTCGCTCAGGGTCAGAATGTTTTCACTCAGGGAATAGGCTCCGGATACAGCTACACCGGTCCTGGAGTTGCTCATCCGGAATGTCCCGTCGGCGGCGAAACTGGCGGCAACCGCCCCGTGGGCGTAAGGCGCGCCGATTGTCAGGCCTGCAGCCGCGGCACGGGCCGGATGGCCCACCTGGTCCTGCAACTGTGCTATGCGCGCTTCCAGATCCGCGAGGTGTTCCCCGCGTTCGACAAGTGACTGAGAAAGCTCGACGACCATCGCTTGCCGCACCCGCATCTGCTCCTCAGCTGCGGCAATATCGGCCGCAAGAAGGTCGCGGCGCTGAACCAGCGTCGCAACCGACTGCTCAACGACAGCCTGCGTGTTCTCGATTGCCGCAAGCTCTTGCCGTGCAGTGACGACCATCTGCTCAAGCGAGGCCTCGGCCTCGCGCGCCGCCTGGACGCGCTGCTGGGCCTCAGAAGCATCAGCTGTCATCTGCGCAACCTGGGCCGACAATTCGGCAACCCTCGCCTGATAGTCGGCTTCCTGGACGCGTGCCTCTTCGAGTCGAGCCCCGACATCCGCGATTTCCTGACTCGTGTCGGCCACCACCTGACGGGCCTGCGCGATGCTGTCGTCCAGCACGCCCAGTTCATCCCTGCCCGCCGACAGGTCGGTCTCGAGGGATTGGCGCTCATCCCGGAGCGCCTGAGCCTGGCTGGTCAGCGCGGCAACGTCTGCGCGCGTTTCGTCCAGCTGCCGCAGCAGTGCAACAAGCTCGCTTGTCCCCTGGTCGCGGGCGATCTCGGCCTGAGCGGCTTCGGACCGTAGCGCAACGAGACGGGTTTCAATCTCCGCGACCGACCCGACCATCGAACGCTGCTGGGCAAGCGCATTTTCTGATTGTGCCGAAGCCGACCAGAAATAGAGGGCGAGCAACCAGCCCAAGAGCGCCACCGCGGCCACGCTGATACCGATCCAGCGATACCGGCTTTCTCTGTGAGCGTCCTGAGCCATGATATTCCCCCTGAATGCCGTGGGCGCGCAACACGGGACGCCATGTGGATTTCAACGTGAGGGCGCTGAAGAAGTTCCGGTAGGCTGTCGGCGAACAGATCACGCATCCAGACAGACCTGCGCCGCGCTACTGCGTCTGCGTGAGTCTGGTCCGGCTACTCTGGAGGGGGCTGCTGGCGCTGCCACAGGGCAGCCCACTGTCAAAGCAGCCGGATAGATGCAGCGGTTGATGCTCTCAAAATTCCGGATGTCGGTGCAGACGTGTGAACGTGCATGTCGCTATGCGAGCGACAAGACAAGCGACAAGGCGGACCGGGCCTCGTTTGTAAGCAGGCCTATCTGGTGGCAGAGCGCCTCGACCTCGTCAAGCCGGAGCCATACCAACCCGGCGCCCTCCAACGCCGCCTCCCTGCCCCGCATGTCGTGGAGTTCGTAGCACATTTCCACGCGCAAGAAGCGACCGCCCTCGTCCGATTGCCGCACGGCGAGGCTTGGGGGATGCCGCGCCTCGATGATCAGTTCGCGCAGTATCGGGGACAAAACGGTGTCGGTCTGGAGGGACGGGCCGAACTGGATCTTCTGGACGAAACCGGGCTCCAGCGAAGGCTGGAAGCCCAGGCGAGGGACACCGGCGAAATCCGCCAACACAAGCCCGCAACGGTGCGAGCGGTCCGAGATGAGAAACGGCTGGTCCCAGGCCTCCACCTCGCGATCAGGGGCGCTGATGCGGAAGATTGCGACACCACCGGCTTCGTCGACGGGATCGATCCAGCCGTCCCTGCGCCAACCCGGGACCGTTTCAAGCGGTACCCGGCGGATGGTAAGCCGGGCCTCGGCGCGCGCGCGGTCGAGGAGTTTCAGGCAGTCTTGCACGCCAGCGGGACGGCCCGGCAGAGCCGCGTATGATCGCGCCAGTGCGGCGCGCAGCGGAGCAAGGGCCGCTGAGGTGCCGCTTGGACCGGCAAACAGGGGCGCCTCTGAACGCAGATTGCACCAGTCGTGCGAAACGATGACCGAACGGGAATCGGTGTTGATGCAGAAATCTTCGCCGAGGGCACGGCGCAATTCTTCAGAGGTGGACCACTTCCAATTCGGTCCTGCTTCTTGGCAGCGCTCCGGAAGCGTGACCACAGCATTGCTGTTGAACTTGTTGAGAAACCGGGTGCCTTGTTCGGACTGGTGCAACCCGATGGGTCGACCGCTGTCCTGATCCAAGAAATTCGCCAGATAGGTGGTCGGACGTCCGCCGTGGCGCCGCGCATAGTTGGAATATGTCGCCTGAACCGTCGGTCCGACCTGCACCCAGTCAGTTGTGCCCGGTTCGGATTTGGCTTGAAGCAGCCAATCCAGCCCATCCGCGCCCGGGGTCGTCAGAAAGGCGAGCAGGCCGATTTCCGGCTGGTCGATCATCGGGAAACGACGCTGATCAAACTGCGTCCCGGGTGCGTCGGCCTCAATCCCGATGATCGAGAAGAACCCCCCCGTCCGATGCAGCAAGGCTCCGTCCTGCATGAGCCACTCGCGGCTGTCCGCCAAAGTGATCGGAGTGGCCGTGCCTGTCAGGGCTGCGCGGCGCTCGGCAAGCCATGGCTGGATCATGCAGTGTCTCCGGCTTCGATCTGCTGGCGTGCTGCCTCGACAAGAACGTTTAAATCCGGAGGGGCGCCCAGCGTTTCACCCACGCGCCGCAACAGCGCCCGGCGCAGTATCCTGCCGCGCTCGAGCCCTTGTGCGTGACAGGCTTCCGCAAAGGCGTCAACGCCGGTGTCCTTGAACTGCTTGGCCGCAGCTGCTGTCAGGTGTTGGCGGAAAGTCCCCGGCACGGGCTCGTCGTGGAAGGTTCGGAAGTCGCGCGGCTTTGCGCCTGCTGAACGCGCTTGTGCCAGCCGGGCGGGAAGCTGACTTCGAAATCCCTCAGCCCCAAGCGCTCGAATTTCTTCGTACATCGCGGCAAGCCCAGGCCGGAGAACGGAATAGGTTGGGACTGATCTCTGTTTCTCTGCCAGGCTATTGTCCTTAACCACCGTCACCAGATCTGATTGGCTGAGCCGGACATTGCCTCGCCAGAAACGGAGCGCCCAGTCTTCGAGCGGGGTACGGTAGAGATCTGCGGCCGGTGTCATCGGGCCGATCCGCCTGATGACCCTGCGATGCACAATCCATGTACTGATCGGCTCCATGACATAGTAAGGGCGTCTGAAGGCCGTCCGGAACGTCCTTCCCGGCAAGGTCTGCTCAATCAGGACCACCGCATCTTCGCGCGCCAGACTCTTTACGAAGACAGCCGCTCCCAGGAAAGCCCCGGCATCGCTGGACTGGATTGAGGCAAGGCCGTGGGCAAGGTGATCGGGAAGCCATAGATCATCGTGGTTGAGAAAGGCCACATAATCGGTTCGAGCAAGAGTCATTCCGACCGAATTCGGAAGGGCCTGTTCGCCACACCGGACAGGCAGATTGACGTAGAGGATCCGGGAGTCATTCACCTCGGAGACAACCCTGCCCGTCTCTGGGCCGCAACAGTCGCCCACCACGATAGCCGTCCAGTCCTCGAAGGTCTGGTCGAGGAGGCTCCGTAGTGTGAACTTGAGCGCTTCTGGGCGATTGTAGGTCGCAATGACCACAGTCACACGCGCCGTGCCACTGGGCAGGCCCTCATTTTGCCGGCCCATCCGACCTCCGTGGTGTAATCGACTCTGGCAGCGCCCTATTCTGGTCGGCCTGGAGTTGCAAGCGCACCCCACAGCACACTCGGTGATCGTGAGCGCGATGCTGCGCCCGTCGCTCAGCGGAATGCGCGCTCCGACCGGTCGCTTTCCGATGTGGAAGTGCTGGCCGGGCTTCTCAGCATCCCGAGACACCGATAGGGTGCGATTGCTGACGACGCCCGAGGCCCAGATGATCGACACCGCCCGCTTTCTTTCGGATCTTCACCGCCTGCGCAGTTTTGGCGCGCAAGGACATGGCGTGGTCCGCCCGGCCTATTCCCTGCCGGACATTGCCGCACGGGACTGGCTGGCGGGGCGGATGGGGGAGGCCGGGCTGCAAGTGCAGTTCGACCCGATGGGCAATCTCTTTGGCCTCGCGGAGGGAAGCTCGCTCCTCATGGGTTCGCATACCGATACCCAGCCGACGGGCGGATGGCTGGACGGCGCACTGGGCGTGATCGCAGCGCTGGAGGTAGCACGTGCCGCGCGCGAGGCGGGCGGGCCTGCAATTTCCGTGGTCTCGTTCCAGGACGAGGAAGGGCGGTTTGGGGGAACGACGGGTTCTGCCGTCTGGTCTGGCCTGCTGCCGCTGGCCGAGGCCGACGCGATCCGGGACACCGAAGGCATCTCGCTGGCCGAGGCCCGCCAGGCGCTCGGCCAGCGCGCCGGCGGGTTCATTGACCCCACCCGGTTCACGGGCTTTGTCGAATTGCACATCGAGCAGGGGCCAACACTGGATACGGCCGGCGAGCAGATCGGGATCGTCACCGACATCGTCGGCTACCGCGAAGTCACGGTGACGCTGACGGGGCAACAGAACCATGCGGGCACCACGCCCATGGCGCTGCGACGCGACGCTTTCCAAGGGCTTTCTGCCTTCAACACGCGGCTGAACGACAGTCTGCGCAACGTAGTGACGCCGCAATCGGTGTGGACGATCGGCCACGTGGCGGTCGCGCCCAATGCCTCGTCCATCGTGCCGGGACAGGTCCGGTTCTCCATGCAGTGGCGCGATGGCGACAAGGATCGCCTTGGGCGGATGCAGACAGTGATCGAAGCGACGCTGAAGGCCATTTCTGCCGAAATGGGCCTCGGGCTCGAGATCGGGCCGTGCCTCGGGCTTGAGCCGGTGTCGATGGACCGTGGACTGCGCGCACGGCTGGAGGCAGCGGCGGAAAAGGTGGCGCCGGGGCGCTGGCGCACGATGCCGTCAGGTGCGCTGCATGATGCAACAAACGTGGCGCGTCTGATGCCGGTGGCGATGCTGTTCGTGCCCTCGATCGGGGGGATCAGCCACGCGTTCAAGGAAGATACGGACGAGAACGACCTGGTCGCGGGTCTGAGGGTGCTTGCACATGCAGGCGGGCTTGGGGCGTAGGCTGGCGGGCGCTTCGCCCGAAAGCATGTCGAATCAACGACCCAAACTCCTTAAGAACCACGCGGTGGGTTCAACAGGTCAGCACAACGGTTCGCTCGAACGTATCAGCCCGCGCCTTTTCGGGGTCTTGTATTGAGCCGCAAGGCGACCTGTTCAAGGTCATGTTGCGTGTAAACGGATAGCTCCGTGCCATTCCATCTTCGCCTTCCATAGTGCCGCTCTCCCGCGACGCTGCTTCGGAACGTATGGGCGCAGCTACCTGCTGGACCATCCGCTGGCCAAGGAAGGGCGCGCATTCTGCCACTGGCCGGTGGCAGTAAAGGGGGGCGATGCGCCCCCCTTTACTGCGCCGTCGATCCGCCGTCGCTGACCAGTTCGCTGCCGGTGACAAAACTTGACATCGACGACAGCAGGTAAACCGCCGCGTCTGCCACTTCTGATGTCAGCGCAAGCCGCCGCATCGGGTTGCGGGCGGCGACGATGGCCTGAATACCGGCCGCCGGGTCGTCGGGGTTGCCTGACAGCACGCGCGCCATGTGGCCATCCATCAGGCTGGGGTGCAGCGAATTGCAGCGGATCGGCGGGTCAAACGTCGCGCCATGCAGCGCCACCGATTTCGACATCAGCCGCACCGCGCCCTTCGAAGTGACATAGGCGCAATGATTGGGGCTGCCGACCAGCCCGCCCGCCGAACTGACGTTGACGATGCTGGCGGCGTCGGACTTGCGCAGCAGCGGCCAGGCCACCTTGCACCCCAGAAACACGCCATCGACGTTCACCGCCATGATGCGGCGGAAATCGTCGAGCGTGGTTTCCTCGACATGTCCCACCAGCACGAGCCCCGCATTGTTCACCAACCCGTCCAGACGGCCATGGCGGCGGTCGACCTCGGCGCAGACCTCGGCCCAGCTTGCCTCGGACGTGACATCGTGCAGCAGGTCAACCCCGTCTCCCGCCACGATGTCGGTGCCGAACGGCACGCCGCCTTGTGCGCGCACCGCCGCCACCAGCGCCTGCCCCAGCGCGCCCCGCGCCCCGGTGATCAGGATGACCCGGTCCCTCAACAGCATCTCAAACCCCTTTCAGCCGCGCACCAGCAATGCGCCATCGTTGCCGCCCGTAAACAGATCCAGGAACGCGCCCGGCAACTGATCGAACCCTTCGCGCAGATCGATGCGATAGGCCAGCCGCCCTTCGTCGCGCCATGTGCGCAACTGCTCCAGCGCGGCGGGGGCGTCATGGGCGTAATCGCCCATCACGAAGCCCTGGATGCGCACCCGCCAATAGACCAGCTTCATCATGTCACGCGGGCCCGGCGCGGGTTGGTCGCTGTCATAAGCGGCCACCTGCCCGCAGACGGCAATGCGCGCGTGCACGGCGACGTTGTCCATGACCGCGTGCAGGATGTCGCCCCCGACATTATCGTAGAACACGTTGACGCCGTCCGGGCAAAGCTCCTTCAGCCGGGCCGAGACATCTTCGGACTTGTAGTCGATGGCAGCGTCAAGCCCCAGATCCTCGACCAGCCGGGCGCATTTCGTCGCGCCTCCGGCAATCCCGATGACACGGCAGCCGATATTGCGTGCAACTTGAGCCGCAACCGACCCCGTCGACCCGGCGGCGCCCGACACCACCACCGTTTCCCCCGGTTTCGGCTCACCCACCCGCAGCATTCCGAAATAGGCGGTAAGACTGTTCAACCCGAAAACCCCCAGCGCATCCTCCAGCGCCATGCCGTCGGGCACCCGAAGCACCGGCGTGGCCGTAGTGTCGGGCGACAGCACGGTGTAATCTTCCCACCGCATCACTGCCGAAACACCGCAGCCGACCGGAAAGCGCGGGTTGCGCGATGCGATAACCACGCCTGCTGCCACGCCGATGATCGGCTCGCCAAGCCCGATGCTGGCGCGGTAGCTGCGCCCGGGTTCGTTCATCCAGTTGCGCATGGTGGGGGCGCAGGAAAACACCCGTGTGCGCACCAGCACTTGCCCGTCTGCCAGATCGGGGGGCGTGAAGGGCTGTTCGTCATAGCGGAAATCGTCAACAGTCGCCCGGCCGCGCGGGCGCCGGGCCAGCAGCCACCGGCGGTTGAGGGTGGTCATGCGAGGTCTCCGTTTTGTAATGGGCGCCAGTTAGGCAGGGTGCGCCCCTGCCCGATATCTTCGAACCAAACTTGCATCGGCTGGCCTGCCGACAAGGCCGGCGCACCGGGGATGCAACCGGTCAACCGCACCTCAGGCGCTTCGTCCAAGGCCACGATAACGACCGTATAAGGCACTGGCCACGCCGGGTGCGCCTGTTGCGTGACCGTTGTCCATGAATACAGGGTGCCTGTGCCGCGGGCGTCGCGCCAACTGGTATCGATGCTGCCACAGAACCGGCAAGACGGGGTTGGCACATGCAGCCCCCGGTCGCAGGCATTGCAGGCGCAAAACACCAGCCGCCCTTCGCGCGCGGCTGTAAAGAAGGGGCCGGTGTCGCGGTCCCACGCGGCGGGATAAAGCCGGTCGGTCATGCATCCCTCCGCAGCACAAGGGCGCTGGACATGCCGACTGGCCCGCTGGTAACAAGGCAGGTTTCGGCACCTGACTTCTGCACATCCGCCGTGCCGCGCATCTGCCGCACGGCTTCGACGAGATGGTTGAGCCCATGGATATACCCGCCGGACATGTTGCCCCCGTCGGTATTGATCGGCACACGCCCGTCCGCCGATACCGCGCCCGATTGCACAAAGGGGCCGGATTCGCCTGGCGCGCACAAGCCATAAGCCTCCAGCTGCAAAAGGATGGTGATGGTGAAGCAGTCATAGACCTGTGCGACGTCAATGTCCTGCGGCCCGAGGCCCGCCCGTGACCATAGCCGATGCGCCACCGGCCCGGCGGCCAAGGCAAGAGGGTCTGTCCACGTGATCGACGGGAACATCATCCCCCCGCCGCTGCCCACAGCCGGGGCCTGGGCCGTGGCGCGGATCAGGGCGGGGGTCTGCGCCAGATCGCGCGCCCGGTCGGTCGTGGTTACCACCACCGCAGCGGCGCCATCGGTTTCCAGACAGCAATCAAACAGCCGCAGCGGAGTCGAGATCATGCGGCTGGCAAGATACCCGGCCATGTCCAGGGGCTTGCCATTCATCTGGGCATGGGGAGTGCGGTTGGCATTGTCGCGGCACAGAATGGCGACCGCGCCGAACTGTTCGTCCGTGGTGCCGTAAAGCGTGCGGTGCCGCTGGGCCAGCAGGGCAAAGCTTTGCGGTGCCGTCAACAGGCCGTAGGGGGTGAAGAAGTCGTCATAGCTGGCCTGCCCGCCAGCCACGACCCGCGGCGCGATCGCGGCGCCCAGCCGGCCTTCGGACCTGCCGTTGAGTGCGCGCCACACCAGCACATGCCGCGCCTGCCCTGAAAGCACTGCAGCCGCTGCCACGCCGATCATGGCGCAAGGCGCGCCACCGCCCACCCCCACGTCGGCCGAAAACTGGACATCAGGCAGCGCGAGCGCCCCCGCCATCGCGGCGCCCGTGGTCTGGTCCATGTCGCAGCGCACCAGCCCGTCGATCTGGTCCGGGCGCAGCCCTGCATCTGAAATTGCGGCCCGCGCGGCCTCGGTCGCCAGCGCCAGCGCGCTGCGCCCGGAATCCCGTGAAAAGGCCGTGCGCCCGATCCCCGCAACAGCGGCCCGGTCACGGAACGGTACGTAGTCCTGTGCGGTCATCCCTGCCCCCCTGTCGCTGGACAGGCTGCGCGCTGCCGGGCATGGCGTAAACCAGCACAAGCGCTAGGTGCGGCATTTCCTGATCAGAAATAGCCTTGGACCTGCGACCAATGCAGGAGCCACGATGACTGAGGATGCCTTTGACTTCACCGGCCGCTGTGTCGTCATCACTGGCTCCAGCCGGGGGTTGGGTCGGGCGATGGCGCTCGGGTTTGCCCGGCGCGGTGCTGACATCGTGGTTTCCAGCCGCAAGGCAGACGCCTGCGCCGATGTGGTGGCGGAGATTGCCGACATGGGCGCCCGCGCGGTGGCCGTGCCTTGCCATGTCGGGGACTGGGCGTCGCTGGGCGGGCTGATTGACGGCGCGCTGGCCGCCTTTGGCCGGATTGACACGCTGATCAACAACGCGGGCATCGCGCCCACGGCGCCGAGTTCGCTGGAAACCTCGGAAGCGCTGTTTGACAAGACCTTTGCAGTCAATACCAAGGGGCCGTTCCGCCTGTCCGCGCTGGCACGTCCGCATCTGGCAAAGACGAAAGGCTCGATCATCAACGTCACCAGCATCGGCGCCGAACGGCCCGATCCGGCCTATCCGGTCTATGCCGCCGCCAAGGGGGCGCTGAACATCCTGACGCGCGCTCAGGCCATGGAGTTCGGTCCCGACGTGCGCGTGAACGCCATAATGGCCGGCCCGTTCTGGACCGACATCGCGACCTCGTGGCGCGAAGCGTATGATGCCGACGCCCCCTCTGCCGCGCGCCGTATCGGCAGGCCGGAGGAGGTGGTGACCTCAGCCTTGTATCTCGCCTCGGCGCAGTCTGCCTATGTCACCGGGGCGATCCTGCGCGTCGATGGTGGCGTCATCCTGTAAGAGAAAGGAGCCAACCATGACACTCCGTCCCGGGAGCCGCTGGAGAAGCGTGGTCTGTGAAGCCGAGGCCGTGGTGGTTCGCCCGCCGCTCTCGGTCGGCGTGCCACAATGCGGCGGGCACGACATGGTGCCGCTTGGTGAAGCGGTGGAGCTTCGGGCCGTGGTGCCAGGCTTTGCCGCCGGATGTCTCCTTGGCAAGCGCTATCGGGACGAGCCCGACGGCATCGAACTGCTTTGCACCAAGGCCGGCGAAGGCACCCTTGGGTTCGACGGGGTGCCGCTGGCGGTGGTTGGAACCCGGCAACTGCCGTCCACGGATTGACGCCATGCGCCTGCCCCTCATCCTCGATCTTGCCGCTGATACCTTCGGTGATCGGGTGGTGTTGGACGGCGACGGTGGGCAGTTGACCGCCGAAGGCCTGCGCGCAGAAGCCCGTGCACTGGCCGCGTGGCTGATGCCGCGCGAAGCCGTGCGGGTCGGGTTTCTGGGCGCCACCAGTCCGGCCCTGCCCGTGGCGCTCTTCGGCGCGGCGCTGGCGGGGCGGCCCTTCGCGCCGCT
>JAUXPG010000489.1 GCA_030683915.1 Gemmobacter sp. | reverse complement strand
AGGATATTGCGCATGGGCTGGCGTTTGTGGCGCGCTGGAACGGCCAGACGCGCGGCGACTGGCCCTATTCGGTGGCCGAACATTCCCTGCTGGTCGAACAGATCTTTGGCCGCGCCAACCCGGGCATCGCAGCCCGCTGGCAATTGGCCGCCTTGTTGCACGACGCCCCTGAATATGTGATCGGCGACATGATCAGCCCGGTCAAGTCCGCGATTGGCCCCGCCTATGGCGCATTGGACGAACGGCTGGCAGCCGCCGTCCACCGGCGCTTTGGCTTGCCGGCATCCCTACCTCCGCTGGTCAAGACGGCGATCAAGGCGGCGGACAAGGTTTCGGCTTGGGCGGAAGCGATCCAGATTGCCGGGTTTTCCGAGGGGGAGGCCGATGCGCTGTTCGGGCGCCCGCCCGCCCTGCTGCGCCGCGGACTGGAAATCCGGCTTCGCGCACCTGCGCAGGTCAGGGCCGACTTTGTGGCCCGACACGAGGAACTGCTGGCGGCCTGTTGCTAGCGACGCAGACAGAAACCCCCGACATTTGCCCTGATCACACGACAGGCGAGAACGCCCGTCGTGCAATCACATCTTATCTATGACCGGCCTAGGCGGGCAGTTTAGGGTCAGGTCCCCCACCGCCTCACGCCGCCATGGACTGTCAGATCGCCATGTCTTCGGGCGCGCGCCCGGCAGCGAGAGCATTGGTGAACCAGCGCGGCTTGCGGCCACGGCCTGTCCAGGTATCGGATGCGTTATCCGGGTTGGCGTATTTCGGCGCAGCCAAGGCCCGTTTACGCGGCCCTTTGGCCCCCTGCATCGAAAGAAGCTCGGCCAGCGAATACCCCATTTCGCGGGCTCTTTCTTCAAGTTCTGCAAAGGCTTCCTTCTTCTTGCGGTCTTCGTAGCTGGAGATTGCTCGGCCGACACGTGCCTGCAAATCCTTCAGCTCACGTAGCGAAAGGACGTCGAGGTTGATTTCCATAACACTTCCTTGGTTCGTCTGGCGCAACCGGCCTAAAATGATCACCGGTTAAGACATTTATCGCAGAAATGACTTTGAATTGCAACAAACAACAGGTTGCGTGAATTTCACAATGCAAACTCGCCAGAGGGTTGCATTATTTCGGGCTGCGTTTGGCCAAAATCCGCTGCAAGGTGCGCCTGTGCATGTTCAGCCGACGGGCGGTTTCCGAAACATTACGCTCGCATTGTTCATAGACGCGCTGGATATGTTCCCACCGGACCCGGTCCGCCGACATCGGGTTTTCGGGCGGCGGTGGCAGGCTTTCGCCCCGCGACAGCAGCGCGTTGGTGATGTCATTGGCGTCCGCGGGTTTGGACAAATAATCGGTGGCGCCGACCTTTACCGCCGCGACGGCGGTGGCGATTGCGCCATAGCCAGTCAGGACGACGATCCGGCAATCAGGCCGGCGTTCGCGCAAGGCTTCGACCACATCAAGCCCGTTGCCATCCTCCAGCCGCAGGTCGATGACCGCGTAGGCGGGGGGGCGGCTTTGCGCGATGGCTTTGCCCATCGCCACGCTTTCCGCCGTTTCGGGGATGAACCCGCGCTTTTCCATCGCCCGCGCCAGACGTTTGACGAAGGGTTCGTCGTCATCCACCAGCAAAAGCGACCGGTCTTCGCCAAGTTCTGCCGGATCGTAATCGGACATGGATGGTTTCCCCAAGATCAGAAAGACTGCCATGGGTTCTAGGCCGAAGGGGCCATAGGGTCAAACCTGCATTTTCCGCAAGGGTTCGTGCGGTCAGCCCTTGTCGATGAAGCAGGCCACCTGACGCGCCATCTGGTCGGGCGTCACCTCGCGGCGGAAAAATTCTACAAAGCCTTTTTCCGGCAGCACCAGATACGTGAAGGTCGAATGATCCACGAGGTAGAAATCGTCCTTTTTCTCCTGCGCCTTGTAATAGGTGCGATAGGCCTGCGACGCGGATTTCACCTGATCCGGCGTCCCGGTCAGCGCGATCATGCGGGGGTGCATGATTTCGGCGAATTCGGCCATCACGGCGGGCGTGTCGCGATCTGGGTCGACTGTGATGAACACCGGCGTCACGTCGTGGCCAAGCTCTTCAAGGATATCAATCGCCTCGACATTGCGCGCGTTGTCCATCGGGCAGACATCGGGGCAGAATGTATAGCCGAAATAGACCAGTGACGGCTTGGTGATCACATCCTTGTCAGTGACCGTGGCGCCGGTCTGGTCGATCAGCGTAAACGGCCCGCCAATGGCGCCCGGCCCCCCGGCAATGGCCGATTGGCGGCAGTCGGCATAGGGGTCTGCGCTGCTGCGCGAGCTGACATACCATGCGGTCCCGCCCAGAAGCGCCGCAATCGCCAGCACCGAAACCCCTGCATAGACCTTGATCATCGTTCCGCCCCTTACGCCACCTTCGGCGATTGATCGTCGCAAGACGCCCCGTTAACAAGGGGGACATCGCCCAAGGAACCGACCGGAGTCAATGCAGCTTCCTGCCACAGGATTTCTGGGTCTGCCCCAATCCAGCACCTGGATTCGCCTTCGCACGCTGATCCTGTTGCGCTGGATCGCGGTGGCCGGACAGCTCGGCGCGATTTTGGCGGCGGTGATCTGGCTGGATTTGGCCTTGCCGCTGGGGGCGGTCGCGGTCGTGGTGGGGCTGCCGGTGATTGCCAATCTGGTGTTCCTGACCATCCTGCCCGCCAGCCACCGCCTGCGGACGTACGAGGCGCTGGCGATGCTGATCTTCGATCTGGCGCAACTCGCCTCGCTGCTGGCGTTGACCGGCGGGCTGCACAACCCCTTTGCGCTTTTGATGATCGTGCCGGTCACCATAGCGGCCACCGGCCTGTCAGACCGCAGCACCGCCTTGGTGGGGGGGCTGACCTTGTTGGCCGTCAGTGCGGTGGCGGTTTTCCACCTGCCACTTCAGCTTGCATCAGGGGGAATACTCGCCGCGCCGCCGTTGCTGGAGTTCGGCAGTTGGCTGGCCATCGTGATCGGCGTCGGGTTTCTGGCGATCTATGCCCGGCGCGTGTCGGGCGAGATCCGCAGCATGGCCGAGGCGCTGATGGCCACCCAGATGGCGCTGGCCCGCGAACAGAAGCTGACCGATCTCGGTGGTGTCGTAGCGGCGGCGGCCCATGAACTGGGTACCCCGCTGGCGACCATCAAACTGGTCAGCGCCGAGTTGATCGACGATCTGGCCGACCTTCCCGGTGCCGACCATCTGCGCGAGGACGCCGCCCTGATTCGCGATCAGGCCGACCGCTGCCGCGATATCCTGCGGTCGATGGGGCGGGCCGGCAAGGATGACCTGCATCTGCGGCAGGCCCCGCTTGACACTGTGCTGCGCGAGGCCGCCGAACCGCACCAGAACCGCGGCAAGGCACTGGTCTTCGATCTGCATCCCGAAGGCGAAAGCGCCGCGCGTCAGCCATCCATCCATCGCGCGCCCGAGGTGATCCACGGCCTGCGCAACCTGATCCAGAATGCGGTGGATTTCTCGGCCTCCACGGTGTGGATTGACGGGCAATGGTCCGACAGCCGCGTCATCGTGCGCGTGATCGACGATGGTCCGGGCTATCCGCCGCAACTGTTGCACCGCATCGGCGACCCCTTCCTGCGGGCGCGCGGCGACGAAGGGCGCGACCGGCCCGACTATGAAGGCATGGGACTGGGCCTGTTCATCGCCAAGACCCTGCTGGAACGATCGGGCGCAACGCTCAGCTTCGCCAACGGCGGCGATCCATTTCTGCGCACCGACGAACGGCCGGTGCGGTCTGGCGCGATTGTCGAGGTGGCATGGCCGCTTGGCAGCATCGCCGCCGCGCGGGACACTGGGCTGGGCGAAAACCGGCCCATCGAGGGCTGAGCGCGCCGCACCTGCACGCCGTCCCAGCATTAACACGTTCTTAACCGCTCTCTACCTAGGGTGGTGCGGCGGGTATGTCCCCGCTGGCAGGGGCGACAATGGATTTCGTTCAATGGTTGGGCCTTTTCGGCGTCTGTTTTGGTGCGGCGGTCTTGGCCTTGGGTGCGGCGGCGGTGTTTGAACGCCGCGTGGATCGCTGGCGCGGCGGCCTCTTTGCGGAAACCGGCGCGGGCACCGTATTCGTGTTCGACGGTGAGACCTTGCTGGACGCCAGCGCCGACGCGCGCGCCCTGCTGTCCGCCACGCGGGGCGACGGGACGGCGTGGCACAGGTTTCTGGCCTATGCATCCCCCCGCTTTCCCGGTCTCCAAGGCCAGTTGGACCGTTTGTCCGACCTCGGACGCCTGAAACTTGCCTCGCCGGGGGCCGACGGGATGACGCTGCTGGCCGAATGGCGCAGCGGCCTGTGCCGTATCTCCCTGCTCGAACCCCATGTCGAGACCGGGGGCAGACTGATCGATTCGCTTGCACAGAAGGCGCTGGACGACGAACTCGAAACCCTGCGCCAGATCACCGACGAGGCGCCGCACCCCGTCTGGCGCGAAGCGGCAGATGGCAGCGTGACATGGGCAAACCGCGCCTACGTCGCCCTTGCCCTTCGCGCGGGCGGTCCGGGGGCAGCGCTCGGCTGGCCGCTTCCGCGCCTGCTCCATCCGCAGGGCGAAGGCCGCGTGCCATTGCATCTGCCCGATACCGACCAACCGCTTTGGTTCGATTGCCATGTCGCCCCGCACCCTACCGGACGGACCGTCTTTGCCAGTCCGTCGGATGCAACGGTTGCCGCCGAACAGGCGCTTGGCAACTTTGTGCAGACGCTGAGCAAGACCTTTGCCGATTTGCCGATCGGGCTGGCAATCTTTGACCGGCAGCGCAAGTTGCAACTGTTCAACCCTGCGCTGACCGACCTGTGTGGACTGCCGGTCGACTTCCTTTCGGCCCGGCCCGCGCTTTTCGCCTTTCTCGATGCGATGCGCGAACGCGGCATGGTGCCCGAACCCAAGGACTACAAGGCATGGCGCGCGCAGATCGCGGCGCTGGAGTCTTCGGCCGCAGATGACCAGTACCAGGAGACCTGGACCCTGCCTTCCGGCCTGACCTACCGCATCATGGGCCGCCCGCACCCAGGCGGGGCGTTGGCGCTGCTGTTTCAGGACATCAGCGACGAAATCACCCGCGCCCGCCGGATGCGGGCCGATCTGGAAATCGGCCAGTCCGTGATTGATGCGACGGACGAGGCGATTGCAGTCTTTTCCTCGGCAGGGCAACTCCTGATGGCGAACCTTGCCTATGCCCGGCTCTGGTCGCACGATCCGATGGAAACGCTGACCGAACAGCCCATCGCATCACTTGCGGAAACCTGGCGCAGTGCCTGTGCGCCCAGCCATTTCTGGTCGCTGGCCGAAGGCTATGTCGCCAGCACCGGACCGCGCGAACCTTGGGTGTCGCAGGCCCGTCTGAACGACGGGCGCGGCCTGCGGTGTCGGCTGGCACCCTTGGCCGGTGGTGCCACGTTGGTGGGGTTCAGCGCCGAACCGGGCGCGGACCGGATGTTCGATCCCTTTGCGCTGCATCCCTCTGACCGCGACGTCCCGCTGCTGCGCGCGGCAACCGCCAAGCGGTGATCCGACCGGGGGCTTTTACCTTGGGCGGGGGCAGGATAGAACCGGGGCATGACCAGCGCCGCGACCGCCAGCCACACCATCCGCCTTGCCGATCCGGCAGCGACAGATGCGCTTGGCCGCTGGCTGGCCGACCGTCTTGGGGCAGGGGACGTGCTGTTGCTGGACGGCTCCATCGGGGCCGGCAAAACCCACCTTGCCCGCGCCCTGATCCAGCACCGGCTGGCCGCAGCCGGGCGGCACGAGGACGTGCCGTCGCCCACCTTCACACTCGTGCAGGTGTATGACGATGGCGCAGCGGAAATCTGGCATGCCGATCTTTACCGCCTGTCGCATCCGCAGGAGGTGGCCGAGCTTGGCCTTGACGAGGCGTTCGGCACTGCCTTGTGCCTGATCGAATGGCCCGACCGGCTCGGCAGTCTCACACCTCCCGGCGCCCTGCGCCTGACGCTGGCCGATGAGGGCGAAGGGCGCCGGGCCACACTGACCGGCCCCGCCGACCGCATTGCGCGGCTGGGTGATCTGCCATGACCGACCGCAGCGCGCGCGCAGCCGCCTTCGTCGATGCCGCCGGCTGGTCGGGTGCCGATCGCAGGTTTCTGGCCGGCGATGCTTCGCCCCGCACGTATGACCGCCTGACCCGGCCCGGCGGGACGGCGGTCCTGATGGATGCGCCTCCCGAACGCGGGGAAGATGTGCGCCCCTTCGTCGCCATGGCGCGGCATTTGCGCGGACTGGGTCTGTCGGCGCCCGACATTCTGGCCGAGGATGCGGCCAACGGCTTTCTTCTGCTGGAAGACTTGGGCGACGATCTGTTCGCCCGGGTTCTGGCGCGCGACCCCGCCGCCGAGCGGCCGCTTTACACCGGCGCCATCGAAGTGCTGGCTGCCTTGCAGGCCGCGCCTGCCCCGCCCGGCCTTCCTGCCCATGCCCCGGACTTCATGGCAAACGCCGCCGGGCTGAGCCTGACATGGTACGCCCGTGCCGTCACCGGCCAGCCGCACGACCCGGCACCGCTGGTCCGCGCGATGGCCGATGCGATGGCCACCCGTTGCACCGCGCGTCCGGTATTGGTCCTGCGCGACTACCACGCCGAAAACCTGCTGTGGTTGCCGCGCCGGATGGGGCTCGCGCGTGTCGGGCTGCTGGATTTTCAGATGGGGTCCATGGGCCAGCCGGAATATGATCTGGTCTCGCTTCTGCAAGACGCCCGCCGCGACGTGTCACCCGACCTTGCGGCCCCGCTGATCGCGCAGTTTGCCCGGATCACGGGCGCGGAGCCCGACCGCACCGCCGCAGCCTGTGCCGTGCTGGGCGCCCAGCGCGCCTTGCGCATTCTGGGCGGGTTCACCCGGCTGAGCCTGCATTTCGGCAAACCCGGCTATGTGCGCCTGATCCCCCGCGTCTGGGCGCATCTGCAAGCTGATCTGGCCCACCCCGCGCTGGCGGACGTGCGGGCCGCCGTCGCCTGCCTGCCCACACCCACCCCCGAAGCCTTGCAAAGGATCACCGACCTGTGCGGCACTGTCCCTTCCCCCTGATGCTGTTCGCGGCCGGGTTTGGCACCCGCATGGGCGCGCTAACCCGGCACCAGCCCAAACCGCTGATCCCGGTCGCGGGGCGCGCCTTGATCGATCATGCGCTCGCGCTGGCCGAGGAGGCTGGCACCGCGCGCACGGTGGTTAACCTGCACTACAAGGGCGACATGATCCGCGCGCATCTGGCCGGGCGCGCCATCGCCTTTGCCGACGAGTCGCCAGACATTCTGGAAACCGGCGGCGGGTTGCGCGCCGCGCTGCCGCTTCTGGGGCCGGGGCCGGTCGCCACGCTGAACACCGACGCCGTCTGGACGGGGGCAAACCCGCTGACGACATTGGCCGATGGGTGGCGCCCCGACATGGGCGCGCTGTTGTTGCTGGCGCCGCTGGAGCGCGCGCGCGGTCATTCGGGCAAGGGCGACTTTGCGCTGCACCCGGATGGCCGCATCACACGGGGCGGCAATCTGGTGTATCTCGGCGCGCAGATCATCGACCCGGAGGGGTTGGACCAGATCGCGGAGCGCGCCTTTTCGCTCAACCGGCACTGGGATGCCTTGATCGCGCAGGGCCGCGCGTTCGGCACGCTGCACGCCGGCCAATGGTGCGATGTCGGCCGCCCGGAAGGCATTGCCGAAGCCGAAGCCATGCTGCATGAGGCTAGCCATGTTTGACCCTGCCGAACCGCGCCTGTTCGGCCTTCCGCCGGGGGTGGATTTTGCCGCCGCGCTGGTCACAGGGCTGCGCGCACGGCTGGGGGCCGCCCCGCCCGAAGCAATGGCGAAGGTCACGCTCTGGGTGAACTCCTCGCGGATGCGCGACCGGGTTCGGGCGCAGTTCACCGGCCCGACGCTGCTGCCGCGAATCCGGTTGGTGACCGAATTGGCCGAGGCGCACCCGCTCCCCGATCTGCCTCCGCCGGAACCCGCGCTGCGCCGCCGCCTGCAACTGACCCAGCTGATCGCCCGGCTTTTGCAGGCCGAACCGGACCTTGCCCCGAAATCCGCGCTCTATGATCTGGCTGACAGTTTGGCCAATCTGATGGACGAGATGGCGGGCGAAGGCGTGGCCCCTGACAGCGTGGCGGCGCTGGACGTGTCGGACCATTCCCAGCACTGGGCGCGGACCCAGCGATTTCTGGGCATCGTGGCGCCGTTCTTCGGCCCCGACGCCAGTCCGCAGGCCGAGACCCGACGGCGCATGGTGGCCGAACGGCTGGGCGCCATCTGGGCTGCCAAACCGCCGCCGGGGCCGGTGATCGTGGCGGGGTCCACGGGGTCGCGCGGGGCGACTGCGCTGATGATGCAGGCGGTGGCCGCGTTGCCGCAAGGCGCGCTGGTTCTGCCGGGGCACGACTTTGACATGCCGCTGCCGGTGTGGGGCTCCTTGGGCGATGCCCTGACCGCCGAGGACCACCCGCAATACCGCACCCGCCGCCTGTTGGACCGGATGGCCCTTGATGCCCGTGCGATCCGGCCATGGGCGGAAATCGCGCCCCCGGCGCCGGGTCGCAATGCGCTGGTGTCGCTGGCGCTGCGCCCTGCGCCGGTCACCGACCAATGGCTGACCGAAGGCGCCGCGCTGCCTGACCTGATGGATGCCACGGCCACGATGACCCTGATCGAGGCGCCAAGTCCGCGCGCCGAGGCCCTGGCCATCGCGCTTATCTTGCGGCAGGCTGCCGAAGCTGGGCGTCCGGCCGCGCTGGTGACCCCCGACCGCGATCTGGCGCGCCAGGTCACCGTCGCGCTCGACCGCTGGGGCATCGTCCCCGATGACAGCGCGGGCCGCCCGCTGATGCTCACACCGCCCGGCCGGCTGCTGCGGCAGGTGGCGGCGCTGTTCGG
Organism: Gemmobacter sp.; assembly: GCA_030683915.1. GTDB lineage: Bacteria > Pseudomonadota > Alphaproteobacteria > Rhodobacterales > Rhodobacteraceae > Wagnerdoeblera. Next base: position 682 of record JAUXPG010000489.1, on the reverse strand, counting down.
CCAACGGCTGACTGGCGACCGCCTGCTGGCCTTGCTGAAGCATCCGCTCGTGCATACCGGCGCCGACCGGGGCGACCACTTGCGCCTGACGCGCGATCTGGAACTGCACCTGCGACGCAAGGGCCCGGCCTTTCCCGATGCCGGTTTCCTGCGCCAATGGGGCGCCGCGCACAAGGCGCCGGGCTGGGGCGCATGGCTGGCCGACCGGATCGACGGGCTGGAGACTGTAGGCGACCGCCCGCTGACCGACCATCTGGCGCATCACCGCGCGCTGGCCGAAACGCTGTGCGCTGGCCCGGTGCCGGGCAGCGGCGAGTTGTGGTTGCAGGCGCCGGGCGAAGCCGCGCAGGCCGCCTTTGCCGCGCTGGAGGCCGAGGCGATGCACGGCGGCACGCTGGCACCGCACGATTACGGCGCCCTGTTCGATGCCGTTCTGGCCGGGCAAGAGGTGCGCGACACCATCACCCCGCACCCCCACATCCGCATTCAAGGCGGGCGCGAGGCGCGGGAACTGTCGGCACGGCTCGTCATCCTGGGCGGGTTGAACGATGCGGGCTGGCCGCAACTGCCCCCGCCAGATCCGTGGCTGAACCGGCAGATGCGGCTGAAGGCCGGGCTGTTGCTGCCCGAACGTCGCATCGGGCTGTCAGCGCATGATTTCCAGCAGGCGATTGCTGCGCCA
>JAUXPG010000483.1 GCA_030683915.1 Gemmobacter sp. | reverse complement strand
CATCCGACAGGCGCACCCGCGACAGGCGAAACACCTGTTCCGCCGCGGTCAACCCCAGTTTCAACATCTCGGACGGGTCGGGCGCGGCCACCTCGCGCCGCAGCAACCGCGAGGACGACACCGCACCGCGCCGCCGCATGTCTTCGGTAAAGCCCTGTAGCATCGACAGCGGTTGGTCGATCTGGCGCGCGACAAAGGTGCCCGCGCCATGCCGCCGCCCGGTCAACCCTTCGGTGCACAGGGCATCCAGCGCCTTGCGCACCGTGACGCGTGACAGGCGCGTGGCCTGCGCCAGATCGCGCTCGGACGGCAGGGCATCGCCGCCGCGCAGTTCGCCCAGTTCGATCAACCCCCGCAGGGCCGACGCCAGTTGCAGATAGAGCGGCTCCGCCCGCGCCTGCGGGTTGCCCAGCGATGCCACGATCCGGTCCAGTAGCGCCGTCATGTCGCCCCCCGCAACCGCGGGTCCAGCGTATCGCGCAAGGCATCGCCCAGCAGGTTGAAGCCGAACGACAAAAACAGGATGGCAAAGCCCGCAAAAACCGCCGGCCACGGTGACAAAAGCAGGAAATTGCGCCCCTCGCTCAGCATCAGGCCCAACGACGGTGTCGGGGGCTGCGCGCCAAGGCCCAGAAACGACAACGACGCCTCGACCAGAATGGCCGCGGACAGCAGGATGGACGCCTGCACAAGGATCACCGACATCAGGTTGGGCAAGACATGTGTCAGCACGATGCGCAGGTCGCTGGCGCCGATGGCCCGCGCGCCGAGCACATATTCACTTTCGCAGATCACCAGTGCGGGGCCGCGCAGCAGGCGGGCAAAGATGGGGGTGTAGACGACAGCGATGGCCAGCGCCGCCGACCAGGCGTTTGGCCCCAGCACTGCGATGACCCCTATGGCCAGCAGCAGAATGGGAAACGCAAACAGCACATCCATCAGCCGCATTGCGATCCGGTCGAACCAGCCGCGCCACCACGCCGAGGCAAGGCCGATCGCCCCGCCCACCACCAGCGCGATGCCCACCGCGGTGACACAGGTCAACAACGAGGTGCGGTAGCCATGCACGATGCGCGCCAACACGTCGCGGCCCAATTGGTCGGTGCCAAGCCAGTTCAGCGTGTTCGGCGCCTTGATGCGCTGGATCATTACCTGTTTGAACGGGTCCTGAAACCCAAGCCACGGCGCCAGCAGTGCCAGCGCCACCTGCACGGTGACAAGCACCACCGCGAAAGCCAGCAACGGGTGGCGGCGCAAGGCGTTCATCGCGCCACCCGCGGGTCGATCACTGCATAAAGCAGGTCGACGGCAAAGTTCACCAGCACGAAGGTTGCGGTGATCACCAGAATGGTCGCCTGCACCAGCGGGTAGTTGCGTTCCGAAATCGCGCCAAGCACCAGCCGCCCCAACCCCGGAATGGCGAACACCTGTTCCACCACGATGGCGCCGCCCAAGAGATACCCCACTGACACACCGACCGAGGTGACAAACGGAATGAGCGCATTGCGCAGGGCATGGCGATAGACGACACGACGGCGGCTGGCGCCCTTGGCGCGGGCGGTGCGGGTGTAATCCTGCCCCAGCGCATCCAGCATGGCCGACCGGACCAGCCGCGACAGATTGGCCAGCATCGGCAGCGACAGCGCAAACACGGGCAGCGCCATGCGTTGCAGGTTGCCCAGCGGGTCTTGGGAAAACGGTACATACCCCAGTGCCGAGACACCGGGCAGATATTTCGACACCAGCAGGATCGATACGATGCCCAGCCAGAAACTGGGGATCGTCAGCCCGGCAATCGCGCCGACGCGCACCACCACTTCGGCCGCCCCGCCGCGCGCCTGCGCCATGAACGCGCCGATGGGAATGGAAAGCCCCGCCCCGACCAGAACCGACAGCGCCGTCAATTGCAGCGTCGGCCACATCGCCGCGCCGATTTCCGCGATCACCGGCTTGCCTGTCCAGATCGAGGTGCCAAAGTCGCCGTGCACCACGCCGCCGATCCAGCGCAGGTATTGCTGGATCAACGGCAGGTCCAGCCCCAGCCGCCCGCGCAATTCTGCCAGCCGTTCGGCCGTGATCTCGGTGTTCGCCCCCAGCATGATCGCCACGGCGTCGCCGGGAATCAGCCGGATGATCAGGAACACCAGAACCGACACGCCGAACAGCACGAAAGCCAGATCGACGACACGGCCGGCAAGGAAACGCAAGCGCAAGGGGCGGGGCCTTTCGGGGGAATGGGGGACGGCGCGGCGAGACGCCGCGCCGTAATCAACACAACAGGGCACTCGTTACAATGGCGGTGTCAGTCGGCCAGCGTCACCGCGGCAAGCCCGGTCAGTCGGCCCAGCGGGTTGATGACAAAACCCTGCACCTTTGGCCCCGTGGCGGTGGACAGCGTGCCATAGGCGATGTGCGCCACCGGCCCCGTGCAGGCAAGTTGCCTTTGGGCGGCATCATAGGCGGCCTTGCGCGCCTCGGGCGCGAGCGAGGTGCGCCCGTCGTCCAACAGCTTGTTCAAACCTGCGTCGTCATACTTGAACACGTTGGTCGACCCGCCGCTGTAGAAGGTGCGATAGAAGTACTGGTCGGGGTCCACACTGCCGCCATTGGCTGACACGAACATGTCAAAGTCGGAATTGCGCCAATCCTGCACGAACTGGCCGATTTCCTGATTGACCAGTTCCACCTCGAACCCGCCTGCTGCAAGCTGCTGTTGCACGATCTGGGCGATATCGCGGGTATCGGCGCGGGGCAGCACTTTCATCACGATCTTGACCGGGCCGGTGACGCCCGCTTCGGCCAGCTTGGCCTTGGCCGCGTTGACGTTGTGGGCATAGCAGGGGTATTCGGCGGTATCGAGCGCCCAGTCCTTCAGCGCGGGTGACAGCGGGCCACCAGGCACCCCGGCGCCGAACAGCGCACCGTCGATGATGTCCTGCCGGTTCAAAAGCATGTTCACCGCCTCACGCACACGGGCGTCGCCCAAGGGGCCGCGCGTCGTGTTCATGCCGACCAGCGTATAGCCCAGATCGCGCAGTTCATGCACGGTGATGCCCGGCTGCGATTTCAGTTGCAGGGCGGTGGCTGGGTCCACGCTGGGCAGCAGGTCGTAATCGCCGCTGATAAGTCCGGCCTGCCGGGTCGCCGCCTCGGGGACAAAGTGGAACTTCACGTCCTTCACCTGCGGCTTGACCGCACCGGTATAGCCGTCGTGCGCCACAAGGCTGAGGAACCCGTTCGGTTGCCATTCCACGAACTTGTAGGGGCCCGTGCCGACTGGCGCCTTTTGCAACGCCTCCTTGTCGGCCTCCACCTCGGCAGGGACCATGGCGATGCCGGCCAACGACGACAGCAGCGGGGCAAAGGGGGCTGACAGTTTCAGCACCAGCGTCTGCGCGTCGGCTGCCGTCACCTCGGCCACCGGCGAGACCCGGCTGGCCAGCGGCGACGCGATATCCTTGCTCAGCACCCGGCGGATCGACGCCGCGGCATCGGTCGCATCGAACGCGCTGCCGTCGTGGAAGGTGACGCCCG